>DATCUL010000075.1:0-2717 GCA_036567405.1 Methyloversatilis sp.
CGAAGATGCCCGGCAGATGGACCTGGTCCGGATCGAGCGCGCCGGTCTCGACGATCTTCTCGACCTCGACCACGGTGATGCGGCCGGCCATCGCGACGTTCGGGTTGAAGTTGCGCGCGGTCTTGCGATAGATCAGGTTGCCCGCTTCGTCCGCTTTCCAGGCCTTCACCAGCGACACGTCCGCGACCAGCGCATGCTCCAGCAGATAGCGGTGCTCGCCAAAATCGCGCGTTTCCTTGCCTTCGGCAATCGGCGTGCCCACGCCGGTGCGCGTGTAGAAAGCGGGGATGCCGGCTCCGCCGGCGCGCAGCTTTTCAGCCAGGCTGCCCTGCGGCGTCAGTTCGACCTCGAGTTCTCCGGACAGAAGCTGACGCTCGAATTCCGCGTTCTCACCGACGTACGACGCGATCATGCGGCGCACTTGGCGATTGTCCAGCAGCTTGCCCAGACCGATGCCGTCGATACCGGCGTTGTTGCTGATCACGGTCAGATTGGTCACGCCGCTACCGGCTACCGCGTCGATCAGCATCTCCGGAATGCCACACAAACCGAAGCCGCCGACGGCCAGCGTCTGACCATCCGCCAACAATCCCTTGAGCGCGGATACCGCGTCGGGGTAAAGCTTTTTCATCTGCCTCCTCCTTGAACCTTCATGCGCCTTTGCTCGTGACCACCCTCAGCGGTAAGCCACCGATCAGCACAAGCCGACAGCAAAGCTTATGCCTGTCTTTTGATTGCGCATTGCAGCATTTTCAAGGACTTGTTTTGCAAGGACATCTACGAGGAATACGAATTGCTGCACGACGAAGCGGACGCGCAACTGTCCGGAAATCATCCGCCGCAATCAGACAGGGTTCGACTTTCAGCCGACGCATCCGCGATCGGCAGGTTCGCCTGCAGCGATCCGCGCAGGGCCTTCATCGCTCGGTACCGCCGGGTCCTTGGAAAAGATCATCCGCTCGCAGGCTGCATGCCCCCGGCCCGTTCACCGCGGACAACCGTTGCTCGGCACCCGGCGAGGGTGGATTGCAATGCGCCTTCTTGTTCGATAAAAATTCGGGGTGCAACCGATCACGCATCCTGCGTCATCCACCTCATGGGGATGGCACGTTCATGTACAGGGCAACCTGCCCGCACACAGGATGATCGCGGAGCGGTGATCGTTCGAACGCATGCAAGGCTGCCGTGACGAGGCAACGCATCGGCTCGGCAGCGCAGCGAAGCATGGCCCGCCCGTCTGATGGCGGACATGAAGGGAGGTCAAGGGATGATCCAACAATCCTGCAGTCACACATCGGCCGCAGCAGGCGCCGTCACCCGGTTGTCCGGACGGCGGGCTGATCGTCGATGTTTCGTTTTGTCAGTCAGTTCTGATCAAAGGAGTAGGAGACGATGAAAAGTATCAACAACGCAGTTGTCCGCCGCAAAACCGTTCGCACCGGCGTAGCAGGCGCAGTCGCACTGGCGCTGGGCCTGTTCGCAGCCCAGACGATGGCCAAGGAGCTTGACGAAGGCTTCGTCATCACCAAGGACAACTACGAAAGCATCAAGAACGACACCTTCGAGAACAAGACCATCGCCAGCATGGTCCCCGAAAAGCTCGAGTGGATGATCAAGAACTACAACACGACCATCAAGCTCGCCCACTCGAAGAAGATCGAGATGGACCCGAAGTACATGGAGTGGTCCAAGAAGAACATCGGCGTGGTCAAGTTCAACCCGGCTGACCGCACGGTCTCGGGCTGGCAGGCCGGCATGCTGTTCCCGCCGGAAACCATCGATCCGAAGGATCCGAACGCCGGCGACAAGATCATCTGGAATCTGCGTGCCGCAACCTACGGCGCCACGATGGACCTGCGCGACATCGCCTGGGCCTTCCTGGACGCCAAGAAGGGCTACGAGCGCGTGCAGGCTTTCCAGTCCCGTCGCTACTACATGGAAGGCCGTCTTGACGGCGGCCCGATCACCGTGGGCGACGGCACGATCTCGCAGAAGACCTACTTCGTGGCGACCTACCCGCAGGACATCCGCGGTCTGGGCCTGTTCTCGGTGCGCTACAACCAGCCGGACTCGAAGAAGCCGGACGACTCCTACGCCTACCTGAAGTCGGTCCGCCGCGTGCGCCGTCTGTCCGGTGGTGCCTGGATGGACCCGATCGGCGGTACCGACCAGCTGTACGACGACTGGGACATCTGGGACGCAGCGCCGACCAAGTACCTGTCGAACAAGCTGATCGAGCGTCGCTGGATTCTGGCCATCGCGCACAGCCCGGAAATAAGCGTCGACGTCAAGCAGTCGTTCGACGATCCGGTCAAGCGTTTCCCGCGCATCGGCATCAACATTCCGCCGCACTTCAACCCGGCGCCGGACGTGGGCTGGGAGCCGCGTGAAGTGTTCGTGGTCGAAGGCGTCTGCCCGCCGGAACATCCGTACAGCAAGAAGGTGGTGTACATGGAAGTCGACTTCCCGCGTCCCTACCTGGGCTATGCACTCGACCGCAAGGGCGAATTCTGGAAGATGTTCATATTCCAGAACCGTCCTGACATCGGCGACGACGGCTACAAGGCGGTCATGCCCGTCATCGGACACATCATCGACGTCAAGCGTGGCCACGCCACCAACTGGTCGTCGAACATGAAGTCCAATCCGAAGGGCGTCAAGGAAACCGACGTGTCGCTCAACGTGCTGGAAGAAGTCGCAACCGGCAAGTAAGCAAC
>DATCUL010000076.1:0-3782 GCA_036567405.1 Methyloversatilis sp.
ATCCTGAGCAATCTGGAACCGAACGATGTGCTGTTCATCGACGAAATCCACCGCCTGAGCCCGGTAGTGGAGGAAATCCTCTATCCGGCGCTGGAGGATTTCCAGATCGACATCATGATCGGCGAAGGTCCGGCCGCGCGCTCGATCAAGCTCGATCTGCCGCCATTCACGCTGGTCGGTGCGACCACGCGCGCCGGCATGCTGACCAATCCGCTGCGCGATCGCTTCGGCATCGTCGCCCGGCTCGAGTTCTACACCACCGACGAACTGGCGCAGATCGTGCGCCGCTCGGCACGCCTGCTCGATTGCGCGATGGACGATGCCGGCAGCATCGAGATCGCACGCCGCTCGCGCGGCACACCGCGCATCGCCAACCGCCTGCTGCGCCGCTGCCGCGACTACGCGCAGGTGAAGGCGGACGGCGCGATCACCCGCGAAGTGGCGGACGCGGCACTGACCATGCTCGACGTCGACGGCCTCGGGCTGGACCTGATGGACCGCAAGCTGCTCGGCTCGATCATCGACAAGTTCGACGGCGGACCGGTCGGCGTGGACAACCTGGCCGCCGCGATCGGCGAGTCGCGCGACACCATAGAGGACGTGATCGAGCCCTACCTGATCCAGCAGGGCTATCTGCAGCGCACCCCGCGCGGACGCATCGTGACCGCCGCCGTCTACCGGCACTTCGGTTTCGCCGCGCCGGGCGCCGCCGTCAGTTCGCTGTGGGACGACCCAACAACCCCGGCAGCCTGAAGCGGGAAAGCGCCGCCAGCCGCAGCCATTTTTTGTTACATCCCCTTGCAGAGCCTTTTTGCCGCCTTGCAGCAAGTGCGGCCGGCGGCTCGGGTAAAATCGCGGCATGAATCCATCCGCGCAGCACCTAGCCGGCTTTTCGTGGCCGGTACGCGTCTACTACGAAGACACGGACAGTTACGGCGTGGTGTATTACGCCAACTACTTCAGGTTCCTGGAACGTGCGCGCACCGAATGGCTGCGCGCACTGGGCTTCGACCAGGTCGACATGGCGGCCGGCGGCCACGGTTTCGTGGTGCGTTCGGTGCAGGGTGAGTACCTCAGGCCGGCACGCTTCAACGACGCACTCGAGGTACGCAGCACCATCGCCGCAGTCACCCGCGTGGCGGTCGATTTCGCGCAGAAGCTGTACCGCGGCGATGAACTGCTGTTCGACGCCATGGTCCGTGTCGTGTGCATCAACCCGGAGCATGGCCGTCCGGTATCGATTCCTGCCGACATGCGTACCCGCCTTGCTCCTCAACCCCAGCCCGCCGTCCACGCCGAATCATGAATCTTTCAGAAGACCTCTCGATCATTTCGCTCGTCCTGAACGCCAGCCTGCTGGTCAAGCTGGTGATGGGGCTGCTGATCGGCATCTCGTTCATGAGCTGGTACTGGATCTTCCGCAAGTTCTTCGCCATCCGCGATGCACGCAGCCGCACCGACAAGTTCGAACTGGAGTTCTGGTCCGGTGGCGACCTCAACGCGCTGTTCCAGAGCGCGGCCAACGACCGCCACAACGCCGGCGGCATGGAACGGATCTTCGAAGCCGGCTACCGCGAATTCACCAAGCTGCGGGCACGCCAGAACATGGACACCGCAACCGTGGTCGACGGCGCACGGCGCGCGATGCGCGCCACCTACCAGCGCGAGCTCGACGGACTGGAGTCGCATCTGGCCTTCCTCGCCTCGACCGGCTCGGTCAGCCCCTACATCGGTCTGTTCGGCACCGTGTGGGGCATCATGAATGCGTTCCGCGGGCTGTCCAACGTCGGTCAGGCCACGCTGGCGCAGGTCGCACCGGGCATCGCCGAAGCACTGGTGGCGACCGCGATCGGCCTGTTCGCGGCGATCCCGGCCGTGGTCGCCTACAACCGCTTCGCGCACGACATCGACCGCATCTCGATCCGCTGGGAAAGCTTCATGGAGGAGTTTTCCAACATCCTGCAGCGCCAGGCCCGGTAAGCGGCGATGAGAAGACAGCGCCGCCTGATGAACCAGATCAACGTCGTGCCCTACATCGACGTGATGCTGGTGCTGCTCGTCATCTTCATGGTGGCGCCGCAGGCCACGCCGACCGGCAGCATCGAACTGCCCAGCATGTCGCAGGTACCGCAGGCGCAGATCGCCCCGATCGAGGTGATCGTGAAGAAGGACGGCAAGCTGGCCGTGCTCGATCGCGACAAGGGCGGCAAGGAGGAAGCGGTCACGCTGGACGAACTGGTGACGCGCATCCGCGACCTGCAGAGCACCGACGCGAAACGCGCCGTCGTCGTGGCCGGCGACAAGGCCGCGCGCTATGAAGAGATACTGCGCGTGATGGACACGCTGCAGGCCAGCCAGATTACCCGCATCGGCCTGCTCGTCCAGTCGGGCCAGAGCGCGAAACCGCAACGCTGATGCGCGCACCGATGCACGACCTCGCATTCGACCGGCCCGAGCCCGGCAAGTGGCAGTCGGCCGCACTGGCCGCCGGCATGCATCTGCTGCTCGGGCTGTTCCTGTTCTACAGCGTGCGCTGGCAGACCAGCAAGCCGGCCGCGGTACAGGTCGAACTCGTGAGCCGGCAACCCGCTGTGGAAGCACCGGCGCGACCGGCACCGCCACCGGAACCGGTCGTCGAGAAGCCGCCTGCGCCGGTGGTGGAACCGCCGCCGCCCCCCCCGCAGCCGAGGCCGGACATCGCGCTGAAGGAGCCGCCGAAACCGAAGCCGCTGCCCAGGGTCGAACCGAAACCGGCGCCGAAGCCGGTCGAAAAGAAGCCGGAGCCCAAGGTCGAGAAGAAGCCCGACCCGAAGCCCGCACCGCCCGACACGCGGCGTGAGCAGGAATCGGCGGACCGGATGCTGAAGGAGGCGCTGGCACGCGAAAGCGCCGAATCGACACGCCGCCAGGCCGCCCAGGAAGCCGACATGATGGCCAAGCTGGCGGCCGAGGGCGCACGTCTGAAGGCGACACAGAGCTGGGCCGATCGCATCAGCGCCAAGGTCAAGGGCAATATCGCGCTGCCGCCCGGCGTCAGCGGCAAGCCGGAGGCCTTGGTATCGATCGCGCTGCTGCCCGACGGCTCGGTAGTTGGCGAACCGAAAATGAAGCGCTCGACCGGCAACGCAGCGCTCGATGCCGCCATACTGCGCGCCATCGTCAAATCGTCGCCGCTGCCGAAACCCGACGACGCGTCGGTTTTCGAGCGCAATCTGGACCTCAAATTCCGCCCGCTGGACGAATGACCGGCTGCCGCACCCTCTTTCCGGAAAGGACGTGATGTTCAAGATATTCAGACTTCTGGCCGCCGCAATGCTGCTGGTTGCACCGTTCGCACACGCCCAGCTCACGATCGAAATCACCGGCGCGGGTGCCAACCGCATTCCGGTCGCCATCGCCAACTTCGCCGGCGATGGCCTGCTGCCGCAGGCGCTGACCGGCGTCGTGCGCGCCGACCTCGAGCGCAGCGGCTTGTTCAAGCTGGTCGATCCGGGCCCGACCGCGGTGCAGGAGAACGCGGCGGTCGACCTGAACCAGTGGAAGGAACGCGGCGCCGACGCGCTGGCGCTGGCCAGCATCCTGCCGGCGCCGGGCAACCGCTACGAAGTGCGCATGCGTCTGTACGACATCGCACGCCAGAACAAGCCGGACGGCATGATCTTCGTGTTCGCGCCGACCACGATGCGCGAAACCGGGCATCGCATCGCCGACTTCATCCACGAAAAGCTGACCGGCGAGAAGGGTATCTACTCGACCCGCATCGCCTATGTGGTGAAGACCGG
>DATCUL010000077.1:0-3083 GCA_036567405.1 Methyloversatilis sp.
CGGCTGCACCCGCCTGACCTTGCCCAGCGCTCCGCCACGCGAGCGCGGCAGCACCGGCTCGCTGTTCGCCGCCTCGCGCCGCGGCAATACCGGCGCATCGAACTGCACGTTGCTCCGGCCACCGCCATCGTCCAGCTTGAACTGGCCCACCGCACGCATCAGCGCACGGGCCTGCTCCTCAAGACTTTCCGCCGCCGCCGCCGCCTCTTCCACCAGCGCCGCGTTCTGCTGCGTAACACCGTCCATCTGGCTCACCGCCTGCGTCACCTGCGAGATCCCGCTCGCCTGTTCCTGGCTCGCCGAAGCAATGTCCGTCACCAGCCCGGTCACCTGACGGAAGCTGTCGACCACCTGTTCCATCGTCGCGCCCGCCTCGGCCACCAGCTTCGCGCCACCATCGACGCGTTCCACCGAATCGGCGATCAGACCCTTGATTTCCTTTGCCGCCTGCGCGCTGCGCTGCGCAAGGTTGCGCACCTCACTTGCCACCACCGCAAAGCCTCGACCCTGCTCGCCGGCCCGCGCCGCTTCCACCGCCGCGTTCAGCGCCAGAATGTTCGTCTGGAACGCGATCGAGTCGATCACCCCGATGATGTCCGCTATCTTTTTGCTCGAGTCCTGGATGTCGCTCATCGTCAGCACCACACGCTTGACCGTCTCCGCACCCTTCATCACCGCCTCGTTGCTCTGACGGCCAAGGTCATTCGCCTTCAGCGCGCTTTCCGCGTTCTGTTTCACCGTCGCGTTCAGCTCCTCCATCGAGCTGGCCGTCTCTTCCAGCGAGCTGGCCTGCTCTTCGGTACGCGAACTCAGATCCGAATTGCCGGCCGCGATTTCCCGCGCGGCGGTGTTGATCGCCTCGGTCGAGTCCTTGATACGGCCGACGACTTCGCGCAGCTTGTCCACCGTCGTGTTGGTGTCGTCCTTCAGCTGCCCGAAGGTACCCGCGTAGTCACGCTCGATCTTGCGATTCAGGTCACCGTTGGCCATTGCATTGAGCACGTTTGCCAGGTCGGACAGGCTGTCCGACACCTGCACGACCAGACTGTTGAGGCCTTCAGCCAGCTGCCGGAAGAAGCCCTGCTTGTTCTCGACCTCCAGGCGGGTAGTGAAGTCACCATTGCCTGCGGCACGGATCAGATCGGTCACTTCCTTCTCGATGGCCGCCTCGTCGGTGCGATCCAGCCACTCACCGACCGAGCCCAGACGCTGCCCTGATTCGTTCATGATCGGACTGGTGGTCAGCCGGTAAAGGCGGCCGCCGATGACGATTTCACTGTTGACGGTAGCGGTCAGACTTGCGAGCCGGCGACGTGCCGCTTCCGGATCGTCATAGAACACAGTGATGTCGCTGCCGACGAAACGGTCGGCGGAGAACTGCGGCACCTTCTTGCGAATTTCCGCTTCGGTGCGGCGCAAGGTGTCCACGAGCGTCTTGTTGGCATAGATGACGCGACCATTGTTGTCGGCGATGCGCACGTTGGTGGTCACGCAGTCGAGTGCCTCGCGCACGCGCAGGTTTTCATCGGCCACGCGACGCGCCTCTGCCATGTCTGCACCAAGCTTGATCTTCATCGACTTGGCCGCATCGAACACGACCAGCATTTCGTCGCGCCGGGTGGTTTCGATGTCGACATCCAGCTGACCGTCGGTCATGCGATAGAGCAGGTTCGTCACTTCGTCGATCGGCTTTTTGATTGCGCGCAGCAGCAGCCAGGCGCCCCCGATGGCAAAGGTCAGACCAAGCGCGAACAGGATGGCGATGATGAAGAAGGTCGAAGAGGACTGGGCGCGTACGTTCTCGATTTCGCTGCCTGCGGCCCGGATCTGCAGATCGACCAGTTCGCTGATCTTGCCGGAGATCGGGTCTATCACCGGATAAAGATCCTTGACCGTGTAGGCGGTCAGTGCGGCAGCGTCCTTTTCGCGCATGATGGACGCCAGTCTGTCGATCGATGCATCCGCCGTCTGCATCAAGGGCTTCGCCTGGTCGACCAACCGCTTTTCCTCGTCGGTCATCGTGCTCGACAGATACGCGCCCCAGTTCTTCGCAATCTCGCTGCGCGCCTGTTCGATATTGCGCACACCGTCGGTGAACTCGATGTTGCCGTTGCGTGTCTTGTGCGCCGTATCAACGATGTTGACTGCATACATGTCGGCCACGACCTTGAGCTGCTGGGTCGGTACGACGCGATCCTTGTAGGTCGTCTCGAGCGCCGTGTCGGTCGAGTGCATGCCGTTCAGACCAATCAGTGCAATGGCCGCCATCACGAGTCCACCGATGCCGACGATGGCAAACATGCGAGCCTTGATGCTCAGGTTCGCCAGAGCACGGGCCGGCGAAAAACCGGTATTGACGACCGTACCATTGCTGATCGCACGCCCCTGCGCCCGGCCCTCGCGAAAATCGCGATAGACGTTCTCCGCAGCCTGTATCTGCTCGCGGCTCGCTTTGGTACGCACCGACATGTAGCCGGTGACCGCGCCGTTCTCGAACAGCGGCGTGGCGTTCGTCAGCACCCAGTAGAAATCGCCGTTCTTGGCGCGGTTCTTGACGACACCGGTCCATGGCCGCATCGCCTTCAGGCAGCGCCACATGTCCTCGAAGGCCTCCTTAGGCATGTCCGGATGACGCACGATATTGTGTGGCTGCCCGATCAGTTCCGATTCGTCGAAACCGCTGATTTCGACGAAATCGTTATTCACGTAGACAATCTGGCCCTTCTTGTCGGTACGTGAAACGATGTTGTGCCGTTCGGTCAGTTCGATCTCACGGTTGGTCACTGGCGAGTTGATCCTCATTGCATCGCTCCAGACATGGTTTCCTGTGTGACCGCGGACAATTCCTCAGCGCCGGGTCTTTGTTGTTCAAACAGTCCCGCGCTTCAGAACTCTTCCCACTCATCCTCGGCAAACGCGGCCACGGCCGGCTGCACCCGCTTGACCTTGCCCAGCGCTCCGCCGCGCGAGCGCGGCAGCACCGGTTCGCTGTTCGCCGCCTCGCGGCGCGGCAATACCGGCACATCGAACTGCACATTGCCCCGACCACCACCGTCGTCCAGCTTGAACTGGCCCACCGCGCG
>DATCUL010000078.1:0-9444 GCA_036567405.1 Methyloversatilis sp.
CTCGGCACCATGCGGCAGGTTCTCGACACCGGTGCGCGACAGCGTGGTGTTGGTCGCGATCAGCGCGTCGAGGTGGTGACGCACGGCCGCGTCGGCGATGGCATCGATCTGCGTTTCGTCCAGATCCGGCGCGATTTTCACCGCCAGCGGCACCTTGCGTCCGGCGGCGGCATCGAGTTTCTGCCGCTCGGCATCGAGCGCGCCCAGCAGTGCGTCCAGTTCGTCGGCACCCTGCAGCTGACGCAGATTCTTGGTGTTCGGGCTGGAGATGTTGACCGTGATGTAGCTGGCGAACGGGTGCGCACCACGCAGGCCGATCAGGTAGTCATCGACCGCACGCTCGATCGGCGTGTCGGCGTTCTTGCCGATATTGATGCCGAGGATGCCGCCGTCGCGCACGAAGGTCGAACGCCTGACGTTCTCGATCAGCACATCGAGGCCGAGATTGTTGAAGCCCATGCGGTTGATCACCGCCCGCGCCTGCGGCAGCCGGAACATCCGCGGTTTCGGATTGCCCGGCTGCGGGCGCGGGGTGATGGTGCCGATCTCTATGAAGCCGAATCCCAGCCGGGCGAGGCCGTCGATGGCGGCGCCGTTCTTGTCCAGACCGGCCGCCAGACCGACCGGATTCGGGAAGGTCAGACCCATGCAACGCACCGGATTCGGCACGATGCGCTGCGCAGGCAGCAGGTGGCCGGCGCGGGCGAGCAGGGCGAGTGTCAGGTCGTGCGCGCGTTCGGCATCGAGCGAGAAGAAAAGAGGGCGCAGCAGGGGGTAGAGCATGGGAACGGTCCGGTTTTGCGTGCCACCGAAGGCGGCAGGATGGGCTCTTGTGTGGCGGTTTAGGGGGTGCCGCTATTTGTCCAGGCCCAGCATGGTGTCGTCGAGCACGCGCCAGTTGCCGTCGATCCGTCCCTCGAGCGGACGGAAACGCGCCTTGTAGGTCATCTTCTGGCTGTCCCGTATCCAGTAGCCGAGGTAGAGATAGCGTTTGCCGAGCGCGCGCGCCATGCCGATCTGCCACAGGATGTTGAAGGTGCCGAAGCTGGCGCCGGCAACGTCGGGATCGAAGTAGGTGTACACCGACGACAGGCCGTCATCGAGTACATCGACGATGCTCACCATGCGCAGCGGACCCGTCTCCTCGTCGTCTTCGCGGAATTCGATCAGTCGGGTGTCCACGTGGCTCTGCAGCAGGAAGTGCGAATACTGTTCGCGCGAATCCTGGTCCATGCCGCCACCGCTGTGCCGGCTCGACTGATAGCGCTGGTACATCTCGTAATGCTCGTCACGGAAGGTCAGCGGCACTTCGCGCGCCCGCAGGTTGGCATGCCGGTATTGGGCACGGCGCTGGCTGCGCGTCGTCGCGAATTCGTCGATGCACACGCGCACCGGCGTGCAGGCACGGCAGGCATCGCAGTAGGGGCGGTAGGTGAATACGCCGCTGCGCCGGAAGCCGGTGCGCACCAGATCGCTGTACAGGCGGGCGTCGATCAGGTTGGACGGCGTGGCGACCTGCGAACGCGCGGTTCGACCCTGCAGGTAGGAACAGGCGTAGGGCGCCGTCGCGTAGTACTGCAGTGAGGTGAAAGGAATGTCCTTGAGTAGCGCCATCGCGTCCGGGGTGTTCAGTTTCTGAAAAATGGCGGTATGCAGTCCGATGGCCAGCGCCCGGGCGGCATGCCGGCGCCGCAGCCGGCTGACACGATACGGCAGAACTCGCGCCGGGGAATTTCGTGGCCGCCCATGCTGCCGAGGTGAGCCGTGTTCATCTGGCAATCGATGAGCGCAAAACCTTGCGATTCAAGATAGCGCGCCAGATGGATCAGCGCAATCTTCGACCCGTCGCGCACGCGGGAAAACATCGATTCACCATAAAAGATGCGGCCGATGGCCATGCCGTAGAGTCCGCCGGCCAGTTTGCCGTCCACCCAGGTTTCGACGCTGTGCGCGTAGCCCTGCGCATGCAGCGCGCAGTAGGCGGCAATCATGTCCTCGCTGATCCAGGTGCCGGCAGCGCCGTCGCGCGGTTCGGCACAGGCGCGCATCACCGCCTCGAACGCGGTGTCGCAGCTGACCTCGTAGGCGCGGTTGCGCAGCACCTTGACCATCGAGCGCGTGATGCGCACGTCAGCAGGGCGCAGCACCATGCGCGGATCGGGACTCCACCACAGCACCGGCTGGCCTTCCGAGTACCACGGGAAGATGCCGTACCGGTAGGCGTCAAGTATCCGCGCCGGCGACAGGTCAAATCCTGCGGCCAGCAGACCATCCGGCTCGCGCGCGGCCTGTTCGACCGGCGGAAACGGCGTATCGACATCCAGCCAGGGAATCATGCCGGCCCGGCGCCAGGCTGCGTATGCCGGAAGGCGACCACGTGATCGGCGTCGAGGCGGATGCCGATCCGCTCGCCGATGGCATGGTTGTGATGAGACGGTACCAGCGACAGCACGCGGTGGCCGGAGGCCAGCTTCAGCGTGTAGAGAAACTCGGCACCACGGAAGGATTTGGCCGTCACTTCGGCATGCAGCACGGCGGTGTCGTCGTGCACCACGTCGTCCGGGCGCAGCAGAACGTCGACCTGCTCGTTTCCCTTCAGCGACGCACCGGCCTCGTCGCAGAGGGAGGGCAGCGCGCTGCGCAGCACGCCCAGTTCGAGTTCGACCTCGTTGCAGCCACGCAGCCGGCCGGGCAGGAATACGCCTTCGCCAATGAAATCGGCGACAAAACGGCTGGCCGGCCGGTGGTAGAGCCTGTAGGCGCTATCCCACTGCAGCAGTTCGCCGCCCCGCATCACGCCTATCTCGTCGGCGATCGCGAAGGCTTCCTGCTGGTCGTGCGTCACCAGTACCGCGGTGATGCCGCGCGATTTCAGTATGTCGCGCAGTTCGCCGGCAAGCCGGGAGCGCAATTCCACGTCCAGGCTGGAGAAGGGTTCGTCCAGCAGCAGCAGTTCGGGATCCGGCGCCAGCGCTCTGGCCAGCGCCACGCGCTGCTGCTGTCCGCCGGAGAGCTGGTGCGGAAACTTGTCGCCGTGATCCGACAAGCCCACGACGGACAGCATTTCCGCAGCCCGCTCGCGACGTGCGGCGCGCGCTCCGGTCGTCAGACCGAAGGCGACGTTATCAGCCACGCTCAGATGGGGAAACAGCGCGAAGTCCTGGAATACCATGCCGACCCGGCGCCGCTCCGGCGCGCAATGCTCACGCACTGACGACACCACCTTGCCGCTGAGTTCAATGCGGCCGGCGACGAGTCGCTCGAAGCCGGCGATGGCGCGCAGCACCGTCGTCTTGCCGCAGCCGGATGGGCCGAGCAGACAGCCGATGCGGCCACTTTCCAGTACCAGACCGAGGTCGTGCACGATCTGTGTCGGGCCGTAGGCGATGCGGATGGATTCGAGCAGAAGCTGGGGCATGAGCCGATGTGTATGAGCGGGAAAAGCCTGGTGTCTGCTGTCATTGAATCACAGGCCTTGCAACCCCGAAGGGAGCGCGAGTCCTGTTGCGCCCGGCCCGGCGGCGGCCTGCCTTGATCCGCACGCAACAGCGCTGTTGACCAAAGCGGCACACGGCCCGCGATCGATTCAATGTCAACAGGCTCTGGTCTGCCGGCACATCATGACCAATGACGACGGTCAATTATAATGTGCCCTCCCGCGACCGGCCCAGGGTTCACGATCCTTCGCCGGCGCACTTCCTACCCGTCCGACCGAACAGCCGGTCACTTCAACCTTGTTCCCGAGCCGCCTTTCTCCTCTTTCACTGATCGCGCTTGTTCTCGCAGCTCTGGTTGCCGCGCCGGTCGCATCGGTGCTGTTCAACCTGTTCCAGGGCGGCACCGGCGACACCTGGTCGCATCTGGCGGCAACCGTCCTGCCCGAGTACATCGTCAGCACGCTCTGGCTCTGCCTCTGGGTCGGGCTGGGTACGACGACAATCGGCGTGTCGGCAGCGTGGGCCACCGTCATGATGGAATTTCCGGGGCGGCGCGTCCTGGACTGGGCGCTGGTACTGCCGCTGGCCACGCCAGCCTATGTGATGGCCTACACCTACACCGACCTGCTGCAGTTCGTCGGTCCGGTGCAGACCGCGCTGCGCGAAACGTTCGGCTGGGAACGCGGCGACTACTGGTTTCCGGACGTACGCAGCACCGGTGGCGCCGCGTGCATGTTCGTCGCGGTGCTCTATCCCTACGTCTACCTGCTGACCCGACAGTCGCTGATCGAGCGTGCCGCAGGTCTGACCGACGCTGCGCGCATGCTGGGGCAGGGGCCTTGGGCCGCCTTCTTCCGGGTGTCCTTGCCGCTGGCGCGGCCTGCCATCGTCGCCGGTGCGTCGCTTGCATTGATGGAAACGCTCGCCGATTACGGCACGGTGAGCTATTTCGGTGTGCAGACCTTCACCACGGGCATCTATCGAGCCTGGTTCTCGCTGGGCGACCGGGTGGCGGCCGCCCAGCTCGCGGCGCTGCTGCTCGGTTTTGTCGCCTCGCTGCTGCTGCTCGAACGCCTGACGCGCGGAGCGGCTCGCTTTCATGACAGCGGTCGTGCCGGCGCAAGCGCCCGCCGACGGGTGCTCTCGACGTGGTCTGGCTGGCTGGTGACTGCTCTCTGCCTGCTGCCACTGCTGGCCGGTTTCGTGCTGCCCGGGGCCTTGCTGCTGAACTGGGCGTTTGCCGAGGGCGATGCCCAGTTCGGCGAGCGCTTCCTGCGACTGGCGGCCAACAGTTTCACGCTGGCGGCTCTGGCCAGTGTGTGCGCCGTGATGCTGGCCCTATTGCTGGCCTATGCCGTGCGCAGCAGCCGGTCGCATCTGGTGACGGCGGCACGCACGGTCGTCGGACTGGGGTATGCGGTACCGGGCGCGGTCATCGCGGTCGGCGTACTGATCCCGGTCACGCGACTGGATCACGTGCTGTCGGAGCTGTGGACGCAATGGACCGGCAGCAATCCGGGCCTGCTGCTGACCGGTGGCATCGCTGCGCTGATCTATGCCTATCTGGCGCGTTTCCTGACCGTATCGCTGCAGTCGGTCGAGTCCGGGCTTGCCCGCATCACGCCCAGCATGGACGAAGCGGCGCGCAGCCTCGGCCTGGACGCCGGCGCGACACTGCGACGGGTGCACTGGCCGATGCTCAGGGGCAGTCTGCTGACGGCCGCGTTGCTGGTATTCGTGGATGTGATGAAGGAATTGCCGGCGACGCTGGTGATGCGGCCGTTCAATTTCGACACGCTTGCGACCCAGACCTACACGCTGGCCAGCGACGAACGTCTGCACGAAGCCGCCACTGCGGCACTGGCCATCGTTGCGGTCGGACTGCTGCCGCTGATCTCGCTGTCACGCCAGATCGCTCGCTCGCGTCGCAACTAGGTGCGCACGCTTGGTGGCGCGCACTGCCGCCATCAGGTTCCGGGTGGAGAGACCGGTTCGTTGAGCACCAGCCAGTACAGGCCGAGCTGACCGACCGCGTAGATGAACTTCTCGAAGTCGACCGGCTTGCGGATGTAGCTGTTGGCACCCAGCTGATACGCTTCGTAGATATCCTGCTGTTCGCGCGACGTGGTCAGGATGACGACCGGCAGCAGATTGGTACGGGCATCCGCTCTCACCCGGCGCAGCACTTCAAGACCGTCCACCCGGGGCAGCTTCAGGTCTAGCAGCACGACGGCCGGCGTGACCGACAGGTCGCGGCCGGCATGGCTGCCGGTACCGAACAGGTAATCGAGAGCCTCCACGCCGTCGCGCGCAACAACCACTTCGTTGGCGATACGGTTCTTGTGAAACGCACGCAGCGTGAGCGCCTCGTCATCGGGATTGTCTTCAACCAGCAGTATCGGGCGTTCGCTTGCCATAAAAACAGCCTGTTCCGGTCACCCGTTTCAATGAGAAACAGGTGCGAGGGTGAAATAGAAACACGCGCCGCGTTCCACTTCGGCTTCTGCCCAGATGCGCCCGCCATGCCTGAGCACGACGCGATGCACGATGGCCAGTCCGATTCCGCTTCCGGCAAATTCGCTGGCCGAGTGCAGTCTCTGGAAGGGGCCGAAAAGCTTTGATGCGTAGCGCATGTCAAAGCCGGCGCCGTCATCCTTTACAAAATACACGAGCTCGCGACCACGCGGCAAGCAGCCGATTTCTATGCGCGCCGACCCGTGCCGGCCGGTGAATTTCCACGCATTGCGAAGCAGGTTGTCGATCGCGATCCGTAGCAGGTTCGCATCAGCATACACGCGCATCGACGGCTGAATGAGGAATTCTGCCTGTCTGTCGGGCTCGGCATGGCGCAGATCGGACGAAATGTCATGGGCCATCTGGCTGACGTCGACACTCTGCCGGTTCATTTCGTTGCGCGTGATGCGTGCCAGCCCGAGCAGGTCGTCGATCAGCCGGTGCATGCGCTGGGTGGCCGCGCGGATGCGCCGGATATGGTCACGCCCGCGATCGTCGAGCTGCTCCGCATAGTCCTCCTCGATCATGCGGGAAAATCCGTCGATGCCACGCAGCGGCGCGGCCAGATCGTGCGACACGGAATAGCTGAAGCTCTCCAGTTCACGCATCGCGGTCAGCAACTCGGCCGTACGCTCGCGGACCCGCGTCTCCAGCTGCTGGTTCAGTGCGAGCACGTCGCGTTCCGCCTCCTTCCGGGCCCGGATGTCCAGACCGGTGCCGAGGATGTGCGGCGATCCGTCGAGATCGATACGGTACAGGCTGAAGGCATGCGTCAGCCCGGTGCCGGCGGCATCCAGAAGATCCGCTTCGAAGGAGGCTTCCCGGTGGGCGAGCGCGCGCCGTGCCTGACGGCGCAACAGCTCGTGGCACTCGGGCGGAAACAGATCGAGCGCCCGTCTGTCCTGCAGTTCGCCTGCCTGCCGGCCGGTCGTGGTCTGCAGGTTCTCGTTCCAGCGTCGCAGCACCCCGCGCGAATCGAGCAGGAAAAAGGCTCCCGGCATGCTGTGCACCAGCGCGGCAGAGAAGTTCTCCTCGCGCCGGGCGGAATCCAGCGCCTTGCGCCGTGCCGTGTCGTCGGAAAAGATCCAGATGGATTCACGTGTGTCCTGTTCCACCAGCCGCACGGATACGTAGGCGTGCAGCAAGGCGCCGTCATGCCGCTGCAGCACCGATTCGTGCGCGTACGGTTGCGGTGCGCTGCGTGTCGCGCCTTCGAGCAGGTCGGGCAGGTCCGACTGCACCGGAAAGAACACGCCGACGGTGCGGCCGATCAGGTCATCCTGAGCATGGCCGAAGATTTCCTTGCAGCGCCGGTTGCAGTCGGCGATGACGCCATCGCGCACGTAGACGATGGCCACCGGAACGTCGTCAAGCAGCGCCTGCTTGTCGGCGGCAAGCTTGCCGACCTCGTATTCGGCCAGCTTGCGTTCGGTGATGTCCGTGATCGAGCCTGAAAACCGCAATACCTTTCCGTTGCTGCCGCGCGTCGCCAGGCCGCGGTCGCGCACCCATAGATAGTGGCCGTCCTCGTGCCGCATGCGGTATTCGATGTCGAACGACTCGCGTCGCAGGAAGTGTTCGTCGATCGCATGTTCGAGATGCGACAGATCGTCCGGATGAACGCGTTCGAGCAGTTGTTCATGCGTCTGCGGCTGCATGGATTGCGGCAGGCCGAGCAGTTCGCTCAGGCGTGGCGACAGGAAGTACCGGCCTGCAACGAGGTCCCAATCCCAGGCTCCGTCGAAGGAACCGCGCACCGCATGGAACAGGCGGGCTTCGCTTTCGCGCAGCGCATCCAGCGTCATGCGTTCGCGCGTCACGTCCTCAAGCGTGCCGGACAGCCACTGCCCTCCGTCCCCGGACCGGGAATCGGCGCACGCGCGCAGACGGAACCAGCGATAGGTGCCATCCCGCACCCGCAGTCTGATCTGGTCGTCGCTGCGTTCGATTTCCCGGGCCAACAGGCGCTCGCGCGCCCGGCGCACGATGGCGGCATCGTCCGGGTGCGTCGCGACGGACCAGTTGAACTGCTGGCGGAAGGAATCGTCGTCGGAATAGCCGAGCAGGACCGGAAAACGGCTGCTGTACCAGCTATGCCGGCTGTCGAGCTGCCATTCCCAGCCGGCCTCATCGTGCGCGTCGGTGATCCTGAGCAAACGTTGCAGTCTTTCCTCCAGCGCTGATCTTTCTTGGGCAAGCGCGGACGAAGCGGCGGCCAGCGACTCGGCGAGGCCGCTCAACGGATGCGCCGGCGCCAGACGGACGATGTCTGCCGCGCGGCCCTGCGACAGCGCCAGCAGTCCCTGTTCCAGCTGATCGATCGGCTGCGCCAGCGTCCGTTCCTCCCGCGATCGCATACCCCGCAGGAAAAGCATGCCGCAGGCGACGATCAGCAGCGCCGGCAGCAGTTGCGTGGCCAGACGATCCGGGGGCGGGGTACCCAGCGACAGCGTGCCGACGGCCGTGTTCTCGAACATCACCGGGCCGTCGATCCGCATCCGTGGGCCGTCAGTCACGGCTGTTCCGACGCGGGCAATCACCTCGCCCCGGGCATCGCTGACCGTTGCATCGAAAATGCGTCCCTCCGCCAGCATGCGCGACAGCAGGCGCTGCACTTCAGCGACACGTCCGGCGGACAGCGGACCCGCGATGTCGTTCGCCAGGTTCGCATGCAGCGCACGCGGATCGCCGAGCGACAGCAGAGTCGCCAGCCCGAAGGTCAGCAGCAGCGCCAGGCCAGCGAAGCCCAGCGTCCGCGCGAGTGGCAGCGAGGCCAGCCGATGGCGCTGCGTGTCGGCCGGCCGGGCGTCGATGCCGGACATCAGGCCAGGTCTTCGGCCCGCAGCAGGAATACCGGCGCGCTGGCGGAGTCGGTATCCAGCCACACCAGAGGCAGGTCGGGCAGCGCCGCCTCGGTTTCCGCCTGGTTGTGACCGACCTCGACCAGCAGCAGACCGCCCGGATTCAGGTGGCGCGCAGCATCTGCAACGATGCGGCGGACGATGTCCATGCCGTCAGGGCCGGCGCCCAGCGCCATTTCGGGTTCGCGACGGAATTCTTCCGGCAGCCCGGCCATCGCCGCATCCGTCACGTAGGGCGGGTTCGACAGGATGAGATCGTAGCGGCGACCGGCGAGCGGTTCGAACAGATCGCCGTGCAGCACTTCGACCCGGTCACGCACGCCGTGATCGGCGATGTTCAGCTGGGCCACCTTCAGCGCGTCGCCCGACAGATCGACCGCGTCCACCTTCGCGTCCGGGAAGTAGTGCGCCGCAGCGATCGCGAGACAGCCCGAGCCGGTGCACAGGTCAAGAATGCTGGCAGGTGTGCCCATGTCGTCGAGCCAGGGTTCGAAACCATCCTGCATCAGCTCGAAGATGTGGGAACGCGGAATGATGACGCGCGGATCGACGCGGAAACGCAGCGGCCCGAGCCAGGCCTCTCCGGTGATGTACGCGGCCGGCTCGCGACCGACGACGCGGCGTTCGACCAC
>DATCUL010000079.1:0-3781 GCA_036567405.1 Methyloversatilis sp.
CAGCGCCGGATTGTCGAAGTTGCCACGCGTGACGATGCCGAAGGAATTCGCCAGATCGATGCTGCCGCCGGCGATCACCTCCAGCTTGCCGCGGCCACCGACCTGTATGCCCTCCGCGACCGTGCCGCTCGGCACGCCGGCGGTCTGGACCGCACTGAAGGTGATGTTTCCGCCGGCCCGGATGCGCGACACATCATCGGCGCCGAAATGCTGCGACCGTATGGTCAGGTTGGTGATGTCGCCGCCGGCCTCGACCAGCACCGGCTGCGGGGAGTACAGCGCAAGCAGCAGGTCCGAGCCACCGAACGGCACGTCGATATTGCCGTTCTCCGCGACCAGCCGCGCCGGCGTGACGACGCGCGACTCGTTCAGCGCCGCGTCGTGCGCATAGCTGCCGGACACCAGTGCAGTACCGAGCAGGCGACCGAGCAGCAGGTCGTTGACCGTAACTGCCGGACGCACGATGTCGGGCAGGTTCGACGGCGCGATGTCGGCAATCTTGATCTGGCTGGCACCGCCACCGGCCGTCGCCAGATTCAGGCTGTCGCGCGCCGCGAGCAGCAGATCGTTGTAGGTCGAGGGCAGCAGTACCATGCCGTTGCCGACATTCGCATCGCCGCCCATCGCCACCAGCGTCAGCGATGCCGGCAGCAGCGGACGCGTGCCGCTCCACAGCGCGAGCGAGCCGGTACCCCACGGCGTGGCCGAATTCTTCAGCGTGGCACTGCCGCCGAAACTCAGGATGTCGACACGGTTGTCCGCGCCGTAGCCGATGAAATAGCTTTCCCGGCCACTGGCCCGGCTGGCCGCGAGCTGCTGCACCATGGTTGCGGACGACACCGTTTCCACGTTGATGTCGCCAGCAGCCTGCAGGCGCGCGCTGGCATCACCCAGCAGCAGCACCGAACCGGCACCGTTCTGGCGCGCGCTCGTGAAGGCACCGCCGGCCTGCGCCAGCAGATGTCCCCGATCCACGTAGAAGGTCGCGCTGCCGATGTCGCCGCCGGCCGATACGGCGATATCGCCACCGCCCAGCACCTTCAGGTTCTTCGCATCCGGCAGGCTGCCACCATCGCCGAACAGCCGGCCGCTGGTCGCAGTCGATACGCCGACGTTGCGGATGCCGGCACCGGCACGCAGCGTGATGTCGCCGCCGCCGAAGGTCGCGATGCCCTGGTCGAACTGGTCGATGCGCGCGTACCAGGTCGGATTGCGCAGCGAGCCCGTGCTGGTGCTCGCGATCAGCGTGCCGTCATCGGCCAGCGCCCCCTGCCGGAACAGCCAGTTGCCTGCCGACTGCGTGCTTTCCGGCGCCGACACCGTGCGCTGCGCGACGACCGATATGTCGCCGCCATTCATCGCGTACTCGGCGCGGCGATTTCCGGATGTACCGATGCTCAACTGCGTGGATACGTCGAATGCCGTACCGCGCGCGTCCTGGTAGCCCGCGGTGTAGATGGCCGACTTCGCACCCGCCAGTTTCAGGTCGCGGCCGGCCGCGATGTCGATGGTTCCGGCACCGGTACGCACCTGTGCATTCGCCGCGACGATCAGGTCGCCCTTGCCTTCCGCGTCCAGCGTGCCGAGGCTGCGCAGCGCCATGGCATTCGATGCCGCGGTATCGGCGCCCGACGTCAGCCTCAGCGCCCAAGCCGTGTCGCGCGCGCCAAGGTCGAAGTAGGACGTGGCGGCCAGGCCTGTGCTGGTCAATGCGCCCAGCAGATTGGTGACCGCGCCCGACTTCGCCTTGCCGAAGCCGTCGCTCAACGTGCCGGCAACGGTCAGCGTGCCCGGCGCGCGCACGGTCAGCGTGCCGGCCTCGGTGCCGCCGAGGAAGGTGCTCGTCGCCAGATCGGTGGCGGCGATCGTGAAGTCGCCGGTGGCGCGGAACTCCACCTGCGGACGGATGTGATACTGGGTCGCCCCCTTCTGATTGACCGCCGGCAGGCCCAGCGCGGTACGCAGCGCAGCCAGATTGGCCGTCGTCATGAAGGCGTTCGAATGCGTGTTGGCCGTCGTCATGTTCAGCGTGCTGCCGCTGTAGATGCGCGTGCCCTCGATGAACACGTTGCCGGCGCCGGTGATCGCCTTGCCCAGATCGCCGGCGATGGCGACCGAACTGTTGTTGCTGCGCTCGCTGCGCAGCGTGACTTCACCCTGGCGCGCGGCACTGGCGACGGTCACGCCGCCCTCGGTCTTCGTCTGCCTGCCGACATCGATGACGGCTCCGTCGGCGATGCGCACCATGCCGCCCTTTGCATTGCCGCTTTCGCCACCGGCCGCGAACGGGCTGGCTTCGATCACCACCGAACCGCCTTCTCCGGCCGTGCCCTCCGCCGTCGCGACATACGTGGTCGCACGCGCGTCGAGCCGGGCACCGTCCGCCAGCACCACATCACCGGCACCGCTCGCCTGGCCGTTCGCGTAGCCGCTCGCGCGGCGTGCCGACAGATCGATACGTCCTCCCTTATCGGCGCCGGATGCATCCAGCCGGCCGGCGACCGTGAGAGAACCGGCGTCCGCACCGATGCCGATTTCATGTGCCTTGATCACGCCATCCAGACGGGTGTCGCCAGTGCGCACGCGCGCCACCCATCGACGGGTGAAGTCGGCACTGGCTGCGGCCATGCCATCCAGACTGGCGAGTGCGTTCGTATCGAGCACGAACTCTCTCTCCCGCCGCACCGCCGGCCGAAGCCGCCTTCAGCGTTCCTGCGGCTACCGACACGGCTCCTTGCGGTGCCGACAGCGACACCGCACCGGCATCGCCGCCGTCGGCCGCGGCCGACACATCGATCAGCGCACCGGACTGCACGACGACATTGCCGCTGGTCGACGCCAGCGACACCATGCCGCCCGGCGTGGCGACCTGACGCCCCAGATAGTCCCTGAGCACGCCGGCCGCGACGATGCGCCCGCTGCCCGCACCGTCCGGCAGCACGCCCAGCTTCACATCGCCGTCGGCCACCGCGGAAATCCGCCCGGACGGCATGTCGATCAGCGTCTGCAACGCAATCGTCTGCGCCCGCAGGCTCAGCGCACCGCCGACGCCGCCATCGGTGCCCGGCATGCCGCCGCGACCGGTGAGTTCCAGCGCGCCGGTCGCGGCCAGTTCGACATTGGCACCGGTCGCTGCGCTGACCTTCGGCGTATTGATCTGCACGGCGGACGCCATCGCGTACTGGCCCTTGCCGGACATGACGACATCGCGGCTGGCGTCGATGCGGACCTGATCGAAGCCGCGCAGCGCGAAGCCGGCTGCGCTCCCGCTCGCCTGCGGCGTATTTCCGAAGGACACGGTCTGTGCCGAGAGCGTCAGCGCGCCGTTGCCCGCGCCGGCTGCGAAGGCCGATGCCTCCGAAGGTGAAAGCCGGGAGTTGGACAGCATGATGTTCTTTGCCACGACCTGCTGTGCCTTGCCCGCGTTGCGGTAGCCACCGATGCCGATGGCGTCGATGGTCAGCCGGTCCAGCGCAGTCGAACCCAGCGTCACCGTGCCATACAGGTTCAGGCTGCCGTAGGATTTGAGCGTCAGCCGGGACGGATTGCCCAGCGCGGCGAGCGCCTCGTTGCCGAATATCAGGCCGCCTTCATTGCCGGTGACCTCGCCGACGCTGATGGTCGAGCCGGTCAGCGCCAGCGTGCCATCGGCCGCCGGCAGCCTGATCACCGCGCCGCGGTTGTCGGTATTGAGCGTGCTGTCGAGCACCACGCTGTGGCCGCTGATGCGGGCGCCGGCGCCCAGCGTCAGCACGCCGTGCTGCCCGGCCGGCGCGTCGCG
>DATCUL010000080.1:0-7478 GCA_036567405.1 Methyloversatilis sp.
TGGGTGAGGCCGACATCGATGTCGGTGCCGGACTGTTCGAAAAGGCGCTGGCCTTCCTCGGCATTTCGGACGGCGCACTGGACGACCTGCGCCAGCGCGTGGTGCTGGCGCTCAACGAGGTCTGAACCGCGCATCGGCGCCTGCCGTGCGCCGACGCCGCATCGAAGGGCGCGACGGGTGACGGCGGTCAAGGTTTCGCCGGGTGGTGGCGGTAGGCTGGCGACTCCGGCGCGCCGCGCCGGAAGACAGGCGGATCGCGTCGATGTGTCCGGGGGGCGGTGCAACATGAAGAACATCAGGCTGGCCTATCTGCTCGTGTTTGCGGCACTCGCTGCGCTGTGGCTGGCGGCGGATCCGCTGCTGTCCGCCGGCTACGAGTTCTTCGCGCTGCGGGCCTCGCTGGTCAATCTGACCGGCGTCCTCGCGATCGGCGCCATGAGCGTCGCGATGCTGCTGGCGACCCGGCCGGTCGTCATCGAGTCACTGCTGGGCGGACTGGACAAGTCCTATCGTCTGCACAAGTGGCTGGGCGTGACCGCGCTGGTGCTGTCCATCGTGCACTGGCTGTGGGCGAAGGCGCCGAAGTGGATGGTCGGCTGGGGCTGGCTCGAGCGGCCGGCACGCAGGCCCGCGGTCGAACAGACCGATGCGGTGCTGCGTTTCTTCCAGAGCCAGCGCGGGCTGGCCGAGGACATCGGCGAATGGGCGTTCTACGCAGTAGTCGTGCTGATCGCGCTGGCACTGCTGAAGCGCTTTCCCTACCGCCATTTTTTCCGGACGCACCGGCTGCTGGCGGTGGTCTACCTCTTCCTGGCCTTCCATTCGCTGGTGCTGATGAAGTTCGGCTACTGGAGCGAGGCGGTCGGTCCGGTGCTGGCGGTGCTGATCGCCGGTGGCGCCGTGGCCGCCATGATGTCGCTGTCGCGCAAGGTCGGTCACGGCCGTCGGGCGGTGGGCGTGATCGATGAACTGTTCCATCACGACGACAACCGGGTACTCAAGGTCGCCGTCACGCTGAAAAGTCGCTGGCCGGGTCATGAGGCAGGGCAGTTCGCCTTCGTCACCTTCGACCGCGACGAAGGCCCGCATCCGTTCACCATTTCGTCGGCCTGGCAGGGCGACGGCCGGATGTTCTTCCTGATCAAGGGCCTCGGCGACTACACGGCCACGCTGCCGGCGACGCTGAAGGTCGGGGATCTGGTCGGCATCGAAGGACCATACGGCCGCTTCGCGTTCGGCGGGGATGAGAAGCGCCAGATCTGGGTGGCCGGCGGCATCGGCATCACGCCCTTCATCGCCCGCATGCAGGCGCTGGAGCGCCAGCCGGACGGCCGCAGCGTCGATCTGTTCTACAGCACCAGCGTGCCGGACGAGGAATTCATCCGGCGGGTGACGCTGCTCGCGGGGCGAGCCGGGGTCCTGCTGCATGTGCGGGTGGCCGACCGGGACGGCCGGCTGACTGCGGCGCAGATCCGTGCGCAGGTACCCGGATGGGAAGCTGCCAGTGTCTGGTTCTGCGGTCCGGCCGGCTTCGGCGAGACGCTGCACCGCGACTTCACGGACAGCGGACTGTCGCCGGACGACTTTCACCAGGAACTGTTCGACATGCGGTAAGGCCCGGATCGACGCGATCGCAGTCTGCCATCCGCCACGACAATCGTTGCTAGAGGCTGGCTGCGCGCGGACGTCCGCGTTCCCGTTCAGTCTCGCAGCCAACGCAGCGCAGTGCCTGGGGTTCGAGTTGCAGCCGTGCCAGCGGGATGTCGGCACCGCAATCGTCGCAGAGGCCGTAGCTGCCTTCGGCCAGTCGCTGCAGCGCGCCTTCGATGGCGGCTCTTTCCACCACGTCGTGGTCGGTCGTCGCGAGATCTATTTCCCGGTCGGCATCGCGCTGCGGCGCATCGTCGCCATCCTGCAGCAGGACTTCGCGCGCATGTTCGGCACGCGTCGCACCGCCAAACTGCGCCTGCCGGCGCGCATCGAGCGCGTCGCGGCGTTCGTACAAGCGTTGTTCAAGCTGTTCCCGTTCCGCATGGGTAAGTGGTGCGGTCATGATCACTCCTCCTGTTGCATCCATGCTTGCATCGGCCTGCCGGGCCGGCGTTGATCGAGATCAACGGCGATGGCACGCTGGCGCCGCGGCGCAGGCCGTGATCACTGCGTCATGCGGTCGGTGGCCGTCGCCGGGTGTGGAATCCGGGTGCCGTGCTGGGCGATAATCGCCGCCCCAACCTGCCGGCCGTTGTTCCGACGGCGCAGGCCACCCAATCCGGACGAGGCAATACATGAGTGACAATCAGGACAAGGGCGTCAAGGTGCGCCGCGAAGTGATGGGCGACGCCTTCGTCGACCGCGCGCTGGGCAATGCGACCGACTTCACGCAGCCGCTGCAGGACTTCATCAACGAACACGCCTGGGGTGGTGTGTGGACGCGCGACGGACTGGATCGCCGGACGCGCAGCCTGATCACGCTGTCGGCGCTGACCGCGCTGAAATGTCCTAACGAGCTGAAGGGGCATGTGCGCGGTGCGCTGAACAACGGCTGCACCGTCGGCGAGATACGCGAAACCTTGTTGCATTGCGCGGTCTATGCCGGCGTGCCGGCCTCGGTCGAGGCGTTCCGCGCAGCGCAGGAGGTGATCGACGCCCATCTGGCGAGCGGTGCCGCTGCCGGATGAGAGCCGACCGCCGGCCGCCGCTTCCGCCCGATTTGCGGGAGCGGAGCGGCCGGTGCGGGTTCAGCGGCGGAAGCCGCCTTCTTCCAGTACGAAATACTCCGGACGCAGTCCGGCCAGCGGCACGCGCAGCTTTTCGATCTCGGCGGCCGGCGCATGGACTTCCAGACGGATGATGTAGGCAATGGCCAGCGCTTGCTGCAGCAAGTCGCCGACGTTGTCGAGGTGAGCCAGCACAGCTTCGGCGCTGTCATAGCCTTCGCGGCAGTGCACCTGATTCTTGAAGTTCGAGAATGCGTAATGCACGCAACCCGGCTCGCTGCGGGTGCGCTCGACGAATTTGACGCCGAGTGCCTTGAACTCTTCCAGCTTGTCGGTCGGTACGTCGAAATACGGTACCAGGGTACATACGGTATCTGCACTGCTCATGATCATCTCCTCTTCTGGTTGGATACGTGCGCTGTGTCTCGCGAGGCCGGCGGCATGATGCGATCGCGCCGCCGCCAGGGGTGAGCAGTATGCCTCAGCGGCATCGGTGCGAGCAGTCCCCCGGGCGCTCCGCACCTGGCGGATGTGCGCAGTCCCGGTCAGCGGCGCGGAAGCTGGCGGTGCCGGAAACTTGCCGGCGCATGAGACACGATGGACGAGGCGACCAGCAGCAGCCAGAACAGCAATGCTGCGCGTTCCGGTGCGAACAGCATGGCGGCCACGCCGACCAGCTTGAGCGGGATGAACAGGCCGGCCACTTCGCGCAGGTGCTTCGGGTTGCTCCACAGTTCGATGCCGTACATGCCGACGCCGGTCGCCAGCATCAGCGCCGCAGCCGGGCTGCGGTACGCGCCGCTGCCGAACAGCGCGGCACCGACCAGCACCACGCCGACCAGATGCAGCGAACGCAGCGTGACGCTGATCCAGCGTCGTCCGGGAAAATCGCGGCGGTGGGCGCTCGGGCGTTGGGCGGACATGGCAGTGTGCGGGTGACGAGGTGTCAGGGTAGCAGGCTCGGCCGGCCCGATGGATGGCGTCATCCGTGAAGCACCGGCTGCGCCCGGATTCACCACGCGTCCACCGGGTTCCGGCCGTCGCCGCTGGGCTGGAGGTAGGGGCCGGTGCCGCTGTGCGACGAGCTGGACGCCGGCACGAAGGTGCCGCTGTGCACGTCGAACACATGCACTTCGCCTTCCTCGATCACGTAATGCCAGCCGTGCAGCGCGATGCGGTTGGCGTCGACCTGACTGCGCACCATCGGGTAATCCATCAGCCGCTCGAGTTGCAGCACGACGGCACGCTGTTCGGTGCGGCGCAGTGCCTCCGGCGTGAGCTGGACCGGCAACACCGCTTCGCGTCCGAGGTCGAGCCAGGCGTTCAGGTTGGGCGCATCGGCACCGACGCCTTCGTACAGCGCGCGTATGCCGCCGCAGTGGCTGTGTCCGCACACGACGATGTGCGCGACCTTGAGGTTCAGCACCGCATATTCGATCGCGGCCGACGTGCCGTGGTAGCCGGCCAGCTGGCCGTTGCCGGCGCTGCTGTCGTAGGGCGGCACGAAGGCGCCGACGTTGCGCACGATGAACAGTTCGCCCGGTCCGGTGCCGGTCAGCAGATAGGGCACGAGGCGCGAGTCGGAACAGCCGATGAACAGGATGGTCGGGTGCTGGCCCTCTCGCACCAGATCCTGGAACTGGTCCTGCACGCCGGGGAAGGTGTGCTCGTGGAAGCGGCGCAGCCGCTGCAGCAGTTCGTCGGGCATGCTCCGTCTCCGTCGCGGGTTCAGGAACGGAGTATCGGCCAGTGCAGCAGCGGTCCGATGGCGTCGAGCGTGTTTTTCAGCATCAGCCCGTACTCGGTGTCGCCTTCCATCACCAGCGCGCGTTCGAAGAACAGGCGGTCGGCGTCGTCCTCGCCGCGCAGCAGGCGCAGATAGCTGGCGGTGTCGGCGGCGATGCGCAGCGTGGCCGGGCCATGGTCCGGCGCGCTGTGGAAGCGTCCGTCGCGCAGGATGAGCCGGCAGCGCATGCCCAGGTCGCGCACCTCGATCTCTACCGCGTGGCCGGACAGCTGCGTGGCGGCATCCGCGGGCAGCTGCGGCAGCAGGATGCGGTTGAGTGCAGCCGCGAGCAGTACCGACGGTGGTCGGATCGGCAGCCGGGCGACGAAGCCGCGTACCGCTGCGGGCAGCGGCGGCAGGGCCGGGAAGGGCGAAGAGGCAGTCGTCATGCGGGCATCCTTTCAAGTCCGGCGCGCCGGTGTGCGAATCCATTGACCAGTCCGCCGGGCAGGCTTAATCCATCGAGCGTGGTGGCGGCGGTGCGGGCGTCGGCTTCGCCGTTGAATACGCCTTCGAACAGGTCGATCACTTCGTTGAAATGCCGCGATACCGGCGACAGGCGCGCCCGGCTGACACCGGCAGCGCGCAGCGCCGGCGCGTCGCCGATCAGGCAGTGCTGCGCCGACGACTGGGTCTGGATGCCGTTCAGCGCGAGAAAGGGCTCGCCCTCGCCGGTATCCAGGCGCAGGCCGTCCGGGTGCTCGATGCAGCGGAAGGCGCACTCGTCCTTGTTCAGATGGAAGTGGCGTGCGGTGAAGCAGCGCGCCGAGAAGGCCAGAGGCAGGCGGCCGAAGGCGAACACCTCGGTGGCGACCGGCGTGCTGCCCTGCGGTCCACCGGCGACCGGTGCGTCCGGCGGGTTGATCAGCGCCAGTGCATCGAGCCCGAGTTCGACCGGCGCCACCCAGCGTACCGCCCCCAGAGCGGCGTGTTCCTGCAGTGCCGGCTGGCTGTAAACGTTGATGTGCGGCCCGAGCACGAACGGCCGTCCGGCCAGTGCGCGCAGCGCCGATGCGTCGCCGGCTTCGACCATGAATTCGTCCTGCTGCGCCAGTCGGCGCATGCCGCGCAGGTCGGCCTCGGACTCCAGCAGTGCCTGGCTGGCCAGCACGACGTCCTTGCCGCAGGCGGCGAGGTCGCGTGCGAGCGCGAGCCAGTCGTCCGGTTTCATTTCGTGGCGGCGCGAGCACACCACTTCGCCGAGCACCACGGTGTCGGCCGCCGACTCGGCGACCGTCGCGTAGAAGTTGAGCAGGGTGCGGCGCGGCCAGTAGTAGAGCACCGGGCCGACGGTCAGTGCGATGCGTTCCTTCATGCGGTTCCGATCCGGAGCAGGGTTGTTGCGCGGCTCAGCGCCACGGCCGGTTGTAGGCGCCCAGCGTGTGTTGCTGCCCCTCGGCCCAGCGGCCGAGCGCGGCCACCCACTGCGGCTGCACGCCGAAGCGGGCCGGCTGGGCGGCACAGCTGTCGATGGCGGCGCGCCATACGCGGGTCACCTGTTCGACATAGGCCGGGCTGCGCTGGCGGCCTTCGATCTTGATCGCCGAGATGCCCATTTCCATCAGCTGCGGCAGCACCGACAGCGTGTTCAGGCTGGTCGGTTCCTCGAGCGCGTAGTCGCGCCTGCCGTCGACGTCGAAACGGCCCTTGCATAGCGTCGGATAGCCGCGAGGCTCGTCCGGTGCATAGCTGTCGATCAGCACGCCGTTGAGCCGCGCATCGACGCCGGCCGCACCGTCCTCCCAGCGCACCGCCGACGGCGGCGAGCACACGCCGGCCGTGTTCGGAGACTGCCCGGTCGCGTAGGACGACAGCGCGCAGCGGCCCTCGACCATCACGCACAGGCTGCCGAAGCCGAACACCTCGATCTCGGCACCGCTGTGGCGGCACACCTGATCGACCTGCGGCAGCGTCAGCACGCGCGGCAGCACCGCGCGCCGGATGCCGTAGCGCTCGCGGTAGAACTCGATCGCTTCCCAGGTGGTGGCCGACGCCTGTACCGACAGGTGCAGCCGCAGTTGCGGCTGGTGGTCGCGCGCGTAGGCGAGTACCGCGGTGTCGGCGCAGATCAGGGCGTCGACGCCGAGTTCGGCCGCCGCATCGACGGCGCGGTACCAGCGGGCCGGGTCGCGTGCGTCGGCGAAGGTGTTGAGCGCCATCAGCGCGTGCCGGCCACGGGCGTGGGCGTAGGCGATGCCGTCGCGCGCCTGCGCCAGGTCGAAATTCAGGCCGGCGAAGTTGCGCGCGTTGGTGGCGTCCTTCAGCCCCATGTAGACCGCATCGGCGCCGGCATCGATGGCGAGCGTCAGCGCGCGCAGCGAACCGGCGGGGCAGACGAGCTGCGGCTTGCGCAGCGGCTGTGAGGAGTGGTTGGCCTGGCTGGATGCGGACATTTCATGAACGGAGCAGGAAATTCGTGACTGGCGCTGCAGTCGTCGTCGACCGGTCGACCGACGGGCTGCTGAGCCTGCTTCGATCCGGCGTCGCAGCGCAGCATAGTCATCGGGCACGGCGGGAAGGTTGACGCGGGTCATTGATTGATGGCCCGCGTCGCCCCGAACCGTGAAGACAGCTACTGCACCAGAGGCGAGTCGGCGCGGTCCAGATCGATGCCGCTGACAACCGCTTGTCCGGCAAGCAGGCTCAGGTACTGGCGCAGCGCGGTGATGAAACTCTGCTGGCGCAGCGTGCCGGCAACGGCGCCACGCACCGTGTCGAAGCTTTGGGCGATGCCCGCTTCCCGTTCCAGCACTTCGACCACGTGCAGGCCGAATCGGCTGTGTACCAGACGGGGCAGCACGCCGACTTCGACATGACCGAACAGCTCGCGCGCGAATTCCGGTGCGCAGTCATCGGTCGCGAGCCAGCCCAGGTCGCCGCCCTGCCCACCGCTCGGGCAGTTGGAATACTGCCCGGCCGCATCGGCGAAGACGTCCTGTGCCTGGCCGTCGTGGCAGCGCACGTCCAGCAGCACG
>DATCUL010000081.1:0-7819 GCA_036567405.1 Methyloversatilis sp.
CACCGCCAGCGCGCGCGCGGCGATGTCGACCTGTGCGCCGCGTGCCACAGCTGCGTGGCTCGTGTCCAGAACGCCGTCGAGCAGCAGCCGGCTGCCGACCTGCAGCGACAGGCGCGCCGCGTCCTGCGTGCTGCGACCATCGGAAAACACCTCGCCGGCATTCGACAGCTTGTACTCGGCCAGCCGGCCGACCTGTTTGGCGCTGTACAGCCGCGCGACATAGTTCTTGCCGCCGGAGGCCGTGCCATCCGAGGTGATGCGCGCATCGCGCGCGGCGACGCGGACCGAACCGTCCGGCATCACTGACGACTGTCCGGCCAGGATGCTCCGGTCGCCTGCCGCGACCTTGACCAGATAGGCGCCCGGCAGCAGTGCGTAGCGTGCCGGCAGCAGCGCATAGGTACCCGCCGCCACGCCATCGGCGTCCGACAGCAGCGTGATTGCATCGCCGGCGCGCAGACCGTGCACGTCTTCGGCGTAGATCGAGGTGTCATAAGGCGCGTAGGCACTGCGCAGCGATGGCACGATGGCGTAGCTGTCAGCCGTCTTTGCGGCCGACAGCACGTCGGCCGAGCCGCCTGTGCCCGGTATCCACTCCCATGCCTGCAGATCGCCACCACCCGACAGATCGACGAGGGCAGCAGCCTTGCCACCGTCTGCGCCACGCAGCAGCACGTTGTCGGCATTCAGCGTGATGCCCGGCCGGGGCGTCGCGGTCAGCGGCAGGATGTCGAGCGCGCCGATGACGTAATTCCATTCCTTGCCGCTGAGCGTGGTCTGACCGAAGGGCAGCAGCATGCCGTCCGCCGATACCGAGGTGACGCTGCCGGCAGCCAGTTCCACCGTGCCGCCAACGGCACCGGTGCGCGTGAGCGACGCGGCACCGGCACCGGTGCGCACGATGTTCTGCGACAGCAGGCGGAGGCTGCCCAGCGGCGCCACCACCCGTCCGGCCTGCCTGACGGTCGGTGCCGCCAGCGTCAGTTCGCCGAGCGCCGAGTAGGCCACGCCGGGCCGAACGCCCGAGTGCTGCACGGCCAGCACGCCGCTGGCATTGTTCTGCACTTCGAAGGCGTACTTCGAACCCGATGTCGGATACACCTGCGCCGCGGTCAGCGTGAGATTGCCGCTGGTCGACAGCGTGGCACCGGAAGCGAAGTAGGCGGGCGCGGCGCTGGCACGCAGATCGCCACGGGCATCCAGATTCACTGCGGAAAACCCGCTGGCCGCGAGATTGCCGGACACCGACAGCAGGTCGGCGCGCAGGTCGAGCGTGCCATCGCCCGATGCGACCGACGTCGCCTGCGCGTGATCCTTCTGGTCGCGGCCGAGGTTGTGCCAGTCGATCACGGCAGCGCGGAGCGTCACGTCCGCGCCGGATGTACCCAGCAGGTTGGCAGCATCGATGTCCAGCCGACCGGCCAGGGTCTGTGTCACGTCGCCGGCGAACTTTACGGCGCCGTAGCCGGTCGCCCCGACCGCAGCCAGTTCCACATCGACGATGCCGCTGCCGGCCAGACGGTTCAGCGCGAACGCGCCGTGTCCGGCGTAGCGGGTCGCATCGGGTGCCACACCGGCGGAAAACGATGCCGAACCGCTGGCACCGCTCTGCATGATGTCAAGCACGCGCGGCCCGGACAGCGCGGCCGGCAGCGACTGCAGGTCGAGCCAGGAGAAGCCTTCCTGCGCCAGCCTGACCGACAGCGATCCACCGACTGCCGCGCTGCCGCCCGCCTTCGCCGACAGCAGCGGATCGACGTACAGCCCCTCGCGCGCGCTGAGTGCGATATGGCCGCCATTGCTGTCGATACGCGTGTCCACCAGGCTGTTGCCGGCACGCTGGCGCAACACCGCGCTGCTGCCGTCGGCCCGCAGTTCGGCGCCGTCCTGGATCACCAGATAGCCACGGCGCGCGGCGAGCGTGATGTCGCCGCCGTCGAATACCGTGCCGTCGACATACGGCAGGTCCGGCTTCGCGACAAAGCTGCCGCTGACGTCCAGGCGCGCGGTGGGCGCGACGAATACCGATGCACCGGTGTAGTTGTCGCCGTCGCGCGTATCGACCGTGCGCGGCAGATCCTGGTCCAGCGTGATCGAGCCGCCCGGCGCGCTCAGCGTACCGGCCACCGCAACGCTGCGGTTGCCGGTCAGCGTGATCGAACCGCCGGCATCGACCGCGACCGTCGCGCCGCGATGCAGTTCGACTTCGCCGCTGGTATTCGACAGCGCCCTGAACGACAGATGGATGCCGTCGCTGCGGAATTCGCGCGCCAGCGCATCCACACTGCCGACACCCGACAGCGATGGCAGATCGCTGCCCGGCAGCACCGACAGCTGGCGCACGGTCACTTGCGGTGCCAGCCGGAAGCTGCTGCCGTCGGCACGCCCGATCGCCACGCCGTTGCCACCGTCGATCGTGATGTCATCGAAGCCACTGCCCGAGAACAGCGCCGGCGACAGATACAGGGTGCCGGCCACATTGCGTGTGGCCGAGCCATCGATGACGACGTCGGCGCTGCGCAGGCTCAGCGTGCCGCTGCCGCCGACCTTGCCCAGACGGCTTGCCGCATACCCCGACAGCTCGCCGCCCAGCGTCAGCGTGCCGTAGAAATCGCCGATCGTGCCGGCGACACCGGAAGTGCCGTCGATGCGCGAACCGGCCAGCAGCGACAGGCTGCCCGCGTTGCCGAGCGATACCCGGCCATCCAGCCCGCGTCGCGCACCGGCCGACACATCGAGCCGGGCACCGGCCGGCAGCAGCAGGTCGCCGCGCGCGTCGATGACGATGCTGCCGCCATCGGTCGCGATGTGGGTGCCCAGCGTGTCGCGCGTATCGGCCATCCAGCGGCCGGCAGTCGAGATCGACGCATCCGCACCGAAGCGGATCGAACGCTGAGCCAGCGACAGGCCTTCGTGTGCGGCGTCGGTGGACAGCTTCACGCTGCCACCGGCTGCGTTGATGTCGCCGTCCAGCACGAAGGATGTGGCGCTGACCGAGAAGCGGCTGCCATTCGACCACTTGCCGGTCGAACCGTCGCGCAGTGCGGTCGGCGTCAGGTCGAGCGTCACGTCGGCCGGCAGCTTGACCTGGCCTGCGCCGGTCAGCACGAAGCTGCCGATACCGCCCGCCGAAAACAGGTCGCTGCGCAACCACAGTTCGTCCGGCAGCACCGAATCGAGGGACACGGCACGCGATCCCGTGCCATTCACGAAGCGCACCGCCTGCGGCCGATCGGCATTCAGCAGCGACAGGAACAGCCGTCCGGCCTGCGGCACGCCTATGGTCTGGCTGACGCCGGGCGAGACCCAGCGCCGACCCGGTGCGCGCTGCGTGACGCCGACCGTGCGGGTCGCCGTGATGCGACCGTCCAGCGCCATGCCGGGTGCGCTGACCGTCATCTGCCCGGCATCGCGGCCCTCGACGATCTGCGCCAGTGTGCGCGTGCGGTCGGCGACGCCGGTATAGACGCGATCGGCCAGCGCATCCTCGACCGTCTGAGTGCGACCGTCGGCTGACCTGACCTGGCTGTAGTTCACTGTGCCGGCGCGGTAGGTCACCGTGCCACCGGAGAGATCGACGTGGCTCGATGCATTCGCCCGCACGTCGCCATCGGACGCGATGACGAACTGACCGCCTTCGGCGCTCTTTTCACCGACCGTGCGTTCGATGCCGCCGACGTAGCCCGACACGTCGACCAGCTGCGTCCCCTTGCGGGTATCGACCCAGATCTCCTTGCCGAACAGCGCCTTGCCATACTCGGCATCGCGCAGCAGCGGCGAGTCCTTGACCTCGTTGCCGCGCAGTTCGACGCGCACGATCTCGCGGCCGGCGTCCGCCGTCGCGTCCACGCCCGACAGGTCGATGTCGGTACCCCGGCCCAGATAGACGCGCGGCAGTACCGACGGATTGCTGTCGACGCCGCCGTCCCGGCGCGCCGTCATGCGCAGCACACCGGACGGTGCATGGATGGCCGCACCGCTGCCGGATGCAGCGGCATCCTCGAGCACGATCTCGCGGGCATAGAGGTTCACTTCGGATTTGCGGAACAGCACGTCGTCGCGTATCCGCGCATCGGCGGTGGCGGCATCCGGCCTGACTTCGATCACGCTGCCGGCAGCCAGTTCGACCCGTCCGGTACGCTGGCCGATCGGCACCGACTGGCCGGTGGCGAGCGGTGCCGCATCGGGAAACATTTCATCGCGGTCGAGCGCGCTGATGTTGTCGCGCGCCTTCAGGTAGACCGTGCCGTTGAGCGTGACCGAGGTGGTGGCACGTGCGGCACCGGCATGACGGATGTTCAGGCCGACCAGCGTGATGTTGCCGCGGTCGGACAGCATTTCGCTGGCTGCCTCGGTCGTCACCTTGCCACCCTGATCGACTTCGACCAGGAAGCCGCGCAGGCGGCTGTCGAGCGGATCGGCGATATAGATCTTCTCGCCGGCCGCCAGCACCACCTGACCTTCTTCCGCCGAAATGTGGCCGGCGTTGGTGACGTTGGGCGCAGCCAGCAGCACGCGACCGTTCTTCGCGGCAACGATGCGCGCGCCGGCCGCCACCGTGATGTCACCGGTCGCCAGCCCCGCGCGCTCGGCATCCGTGAACTTCGACAGCGCCGGCCCCTGCGAACCGAGCGAATTCAGCGCCCGGGAGAGCAGTTCGTCGTTCAGTTTCAGCGTGGAACCGACCAGACCGCCGACATCCACCTGCGCATTGGCACCGAACAGGATGCCGGCCTGATTGAACAGGAACACCTGCCCCTTGGCCGTCAGCGAACCATTGATTTCGCTGCGCGGGCCGCCGGGCGCGACCACGTTGATCGCGCGCATCGCCGCGCTGGACTGATCGAAATGAACCGAATTTCCGCGCCCGATGTTGAAGCTGTTCCAGTTCAGCATGACCGCGTTGCCGCTCTGCTTGACCACCATGCTGTTGGCAGTCTGCGCAAGCGTTGCGGTGCCGGGCAGGCGGGCGTCGACGAAGTTCTGCGCCGCGACCGGCAGGTTTCCCGCCGCCAGCAGCGATCCGGAGAATCCGAGCGCGCAGGCGGCAGCGAGCACCGTGCGGCGCACCCGGCCGGTGGAACGCTTGCCGCGCGCTGCCACGGTTTCGGCGACGGGCACCCAGCAGCCCGACAGTTCATTGAACACCAGGCGGTAACGATCTCGATTCATTGCGTGCTCCTGCGGCCCGATTCGCGGGCCTGGACATTCAGTTTCGGTGCGGCCGGTGACAATCCGGTGACGCTGCCAGCGGCGATCCGCACCGGCCGTGACCGGCGCCGCGAACCGGACGCCATCGCCGCCGGGTCAGGCAAGGGTGATCAGAATTCGTAGGCCAGCTTCACCAGCAGACGCTGGTCGCCCTCGCGCGTACGCCCGGCACCCTGCGCGCCGTCGCGCAGCGCCCACGCCCAGTCGGCATCCAGCCGGAAGCCGTGCGGTGCGGTCAGGCGCAGTCCGAGTCCGGTACTCTCCAGCGCAGCGCGCGGGTCCTGTCCGGTCGCGGCCTGGCGGATGCGCAGCCCGGCCCAGTCGTAGAACATCAGCGCCGACAGGCCGAACGCATCGTCGAAGAACATCTGCCGCGGCGTGCCCAGTTCGAGGCGCACGCGCTCGCCCTCGTCGCCCATGCGTTCCGATTCGAGATAGCCGCGCACCGAGTCGAAGCCGCCGGCGGAGAACTGTTCGCTGTTGATCAGCGGATCGTTGCTGCGCTGCAGGTCGCCCCGTGCCGACAGTACCCAGCCACCGGCGAACGGGTAGCTGGCTTCCAGCTCGAGCCGGCCCACCATGAAGCCCGGCGTCGCGCCGTCGCGCCGGCAGGCAAACTGCTCTGCACGCACGCCGTTGCAGTCGATCATGCGTTCGTTCATGCCATTGGCGCCGGCCGCGACGGTCGCACCCAGACGCAGGCGGGCGCCGGAGTCGAGCGGCAGCGTGATGCCGTACTGGCCCGACAGCACCCAGTAGCGCACCGGCTGGCTCAGGCTGAAGGGGGTGCCGCCGATGCCGCGCGTGTCCTGCTTGTTGTCCTTGTAATCGACACCCAGGCTGATCGAGTGGAAGAAGCCACGGCCGCGATCCGGCAAGGGCAGCACGTAGCGCACACCGACGGTGTCGCCGCTGCCCAGCGACGCGGTGTCGAACTGGGTCGGGACATTGCTGTTGGAATGCGCGTAGTAGGCGGCAAGAATCGCGTCACCCACCGGGGCCGAGTAGTTCAGGCCGAACACCTCGACCTCGTCGCGCTTGCGCGGAGAGGCGAAGTAGGAGATGCCGATCGAGTGCCGGCGCTGCCACAGATTGTCATAGTGCAGCGAGGCCTCGATGCGTCCGGTCTTCGTGTCGGCGCTGCGCTTGTTGTTCAGCTCCACCGAGCCGTGAAAAGGCGACTGGTCCTCCAGCCGCAGTTCGACGTTGACCGACCCCGGCACGCGCCCGGGCTGCAGCAGCGGCGTCACGCGCAGGTCGGCGTTGTTGCCGAGCCGTCCGAGTTCCGCCTGCACCTCGGGGAAATGCGGCACGCTGCCCTCGGCCAGCGAGCCCACGCTTTCGCGCACCGTGCTCGGCAGCGTGTATTCGGCGCCGGTCACGCGCAGGCGCTCGACCTTGCCCTCGGTCACTTCGAGCGTGATCGCCCCCTCGCCGGTGGATTGTTCCGGTATGCCGACGGCAACGGTCAGGTAGCCGGCGTCCTGATAGACCTTTTCCAGTGCGGCGGCGGCGGCATTCACGTCGGCGGCACTGCGTTTCGGCCCGAGAAAGGGATAGACCGCACGCTCGACCGCCTCGGCCGGCAGCACGGTATTGCCCTCGACCACGAATTCGAGGATGTCGAAGCGCGCAGCATCCTGCGCCTGCGCCAGGGAGGCGGCCATCGCGATCAGTACCGCGATGCACCGGATGACACCTTTCAACGAATGCGACATGTCTGCCTTGAAGCTGGTGGTCACATGAACCCGATCAAGCAAACGGCCCGCCGGAAGGCGGGCCGCAGAAAATCGACCTTCCGGCATGTCGGACGACACGCCGGAAGAAGACTGCTTAGTTGCCGATGTACTTCAGCGGCGAGCAGGTGTTGGCGTTGCGCGAGAACTTCGACACGTACTGGTCGGCGTAGCGCACGCCACTGCCGTCCGTGGCCGAACCGGCTGCATTGGTCAGGCCTGCGTATTACTGCGGCAGCGAGGCGAAAGCTTCCGGCGTCGACACCTTGCTGCCGAAGTTTTCGAAGTTGCCGGTGAAAGTCGGCGAACCTGCACGCCTCACGAATTCGTCGGCGAATGCCTTCTGCACGCCGGCGATGGCCGGAACGGTGTCACCGTGCGCGTTGGTCACCGGCACGCTGCGCGACTGCATCGACACCTCGACCACGAAGTCATACTTGCCGTTGAGCAGATTGCTCTTGGACGGGGCGATGCCGGTGGCACCGGCGGACGACGACAGCGTCTTGCTGATCGAGTCGTAGTTGTAGGTGCCGGCACCGTCCAGGTGACGGAAGCTGAAACCGTTCGTTGCGGCGCTGGTGTAGGAATCCAGCGACAGCACGCCGATCGCCTTCATCGGATGGCCGCCGAAGGTGACCTTGAAGACACGCGGGCCTTGCTCTTCCGAGTCCCACGACGTGAAGGTGTGGTCGGTACCGGCATTGGCGGCCTTCATGCAGTTGCGCACGTCGCCCGAACCCGAGTTCTCGACCACGGTGTAGCCAGCCGAAGCATCGATGATGAACGGATCGACTGTCGTGCCCGAACCGCTGACCTTGTAGCCAGCGCTGTCGCTCATGCGGGCGGGCGGAACCACGCCGCCTTCCTGGGAG
>DATCUL010000082.1:0-4348 GCA_036567405.1 Methyloversatilis sp.
CGCGCGCCTCCAGCCAGCGCGCTTCGGCCACGGTGGTCGCTGACGACAGTATTTTCGCGCCCCAGGCGCGCAGCGGCGCCAGCAGTGCCTCGGCCGGCAGTCCGAAGTGGAAGCTCACGACCGGCGGCTCGAATTCGCGCAGCACATCGACCATCGCGGCATTGAAGGTCGCCCGCCCGGGGCCGGCCGGCACACTGCCGGCGTCCAGCCCCAGTTCCGCGTAGTACGGCGCCAGCGATTCACGCCAGCGCGCGTCGCGCGCGGCATCGAACGCCGGCGTGGCGTGACAGAAGAAATTGACGTTGAACGGCCGCCCGGTCTGCGCCCGGATCGCCGCCAGCTCCCGCCGCATCGTGTCCGCATCGAGCATGGCGCACGGCAGCGAACCCAGGCCGCCGGCATTCGACACCGCCACGGCCAGCGCGCTGCCCTGCACGCCCGCCATCGGCGCCTGGATCAGCGGCAGTTCGATGTTCAGCAAGCGGGTCAGCATCCGTCCCTCCGTCGGTCATCGAGTTCAGGGAGCGGATGATTGCACGGCAGCGCGCACTCAGCGCGACGGCAGCGACTCGATGTAGATGGCGCGGAAGTCATTCACATTGGTCAGCGTCGGCCCGGTCACGATGAGGTCGTCGATGCCGAGAAAGAAGCCGTAGGCGTCGTGCGCTGCCAGCATGTCGCGCGCGTCGATGCCAGCGGTGCGGGCGCGCGCCAGCGTGTCGTCGGTGACCAGCGCGCCGGCGTTGTCCTCGCTGCCATCGATGCCGTCGGTGTCGCCCGCCACGGCGTGGATGCCCGGCATGCCGTCGAGCGCGATGGCCAGCGCCAGCAGGAATTCGGAATTGCGCCCGCCGCGCGGCTTCCGGCCCGCCTTGATCTGCCCCAGCGTGACCGTCGTCTCGCCGCCCGACAGCAGCACGCAGGGCGGCGCCAGCGGCGTGCCGCCGATCGCGCAGGCCTTCGCGATGCCGGCCAGCACCTTGGCCGCATCACGCGACTCACCCTCGATCATGTCGCCCAGCACCAGCGGCGTCACGCCATGCGCGCGCGCCACCTCGGCCGCCGCCATCAGCGAGGCGCGAGCAGTCGAGATCACCCGGGTTTCGCAGCGCGCAAGGCGTGCGTCGCCGGGCTTCGGCGTTTCCGACTCCGGCCGCGCCAGCCAGGCCGTGACCGCTGCCGGCACCTCGATGCCGTAGCGACTGAGGATGGCCAGCGCTTCCGCACGCGTGGTGTCGTCGGCCACGGTCGGCCCCGACGCCACCACCGCCGGATCGTCACCCGGCACGTCGGAGATCACCAGCGTGAACACCTGTGCCGGGTGACAGGCCTGGGCGAGCCGCCCGCCCTTCATCGACGACAGGTGCTTGCGCACGCAGTTCATCTCGTGGATCGCCGCGCCGCTTGCCAGCAGCGCGCGGTTGACCGCCTGCTTGTCGGCCAGCGTCAGGCCTTCGGCCGGTGCCGACAGCAGCGCCGACCCGCCGCCGGAAATCAGCGCGATCACCAGATCGTCTTCGGTCAGGCCCTGCACCGACTGCAGGATGCGCTGCGCCGCGCGCTGCCCCGCTTCGTCCGGCACCGGATGCGCCGCCTCGACCACCTCGATGCGGCTGCACGGTGCGCCATGGCCATAGCGTGTGACCACCAGCCCGGACAGTTTGCCCGGCCAGCTCCTTTCCAGCGCCAGCGCCATCGAAGCGGCAGCCTTGCCGGCACCGACCACCAGCGTGCGGCCCTTCGGTGGCGGCGGCAGGTTGGCCGGCACGCACAGATCCGGATTGGCCGCGTCGAACGCCGCCTGGAACAGGCCGCGCAGGAAGTGTTTCGGGTCGGGGATCGGTGTCAGGCTCACGGCAGCTCCGTCTGTCCAGATGTTTGCGTGCTTGCGGGGTCCCGCGGCGTGCCGGATGATGGCCGCCTGCCCGATTTCAGACGGCTGCGGACAGCACGCCGTCGTGGGAACATGAGCGGAATTCTAGCGTGTCCGGATTTATATATCGGCACACCAAGGATCAATAACGCTTATCCAAACCATCAGGAGACGTCATGGGGCACCGCCTTTCGAAGATAGCAACACGCACCGGTGACGGCGGCGAAACCGGCTTGGGCGACGGTACGCGGGTGTCGAAATCGAGCGCGCGCATCCACGCACTGGGCGACGTGGATGAACTGAACAGCGCCATCGGCGTGCTGATCTGCGAACCGATGCCAGCCGAGCTGTCGGCGCTGCTGACCGACATCCAGCACGACCTGTTCGATCTGGGCGGCGAACTGGCGATTCCAGGCTACCACCTGATCAAGTCCGAACAGGTGCTGCGACTGGATGAGGAACTGGAAAAGCTGAATGCCGAACTGCACCCGCTGAAGGAATTCATACTGCCCGGCGGCACGCGCGCCGCGGCGCTCGCACATCAGGCGCGCACCATCTGCCGCCGCGCCGAACGTGCGGTGATCGGCGCAGCCGGCGAGGGCAAGGTATCCGACGCCAGCCGCCAGTACCTGAACCGGCTGTCCGACCTGCTGTTCGTGCTCGGCCGCACCTTCAACCGCCTGGACGGCAGGGGCGACGTGCTGTGGCAGCGCGGCCGCAAGCACGAGGGCGAAGCGGGCTGACCTTGCGGCGTGGACGCCGCCGGACATGCATCGGCTGCGCAAATCCGCCCGTGCGGCCTCATCCCGGCGAAAATGGCGCGCGATGAACCTGATGCCAGCCCCCCACCCGGCGTCCGCGGACGCTCCGATCGGCGTATTCGATTCCGGCCTTGGCGGCCTGTCGGTGCTGCGCCACGCGCGCGCCCGGCTGCCGGACGAGGATTTCCTCTATCTGGCCGACTCCGGCCACGCCCCCTACGGCGAGCGCGGCACCGACTGGATACGCGAGCGCTGCCTCGAACTCGGCGGATTCCTGATCGGTCATGGCGCCAAGGCGCTGCTGATCGCCTGCAACACCGCAACGGCCGCGGCGGCCGACACGCTGCGCGAACGCTGGCCGCATCTGCCGGTGATCGGCATGGAACCAGCCGTGAAACCGGCTGCCGCCGCCACCCGCAGCGGCACCGTGGGCGTGCTGGCAACGACAGGCACGCTGGCCAGTGCCCGCTTTGCCGCGCTGCTCGACACCTTCGGCCGCGACGTGCATGTGGTCACCCGCTCGGGCAGCGGACTGGTCGAAGCGGTGGAGCGCGGCGAACTCGACACGCCGGCGACCCGTGCGCTGGTCGAATCGCACGTGCTGCCCTTGATCGCCGAAGGCGCAGACGTGATCGTGCTCGGCTGCACCCACTACCCCTTCCTGCGCCCGCTGATCGAGCGGATCGCCGGTCCGGCGGTCAACGTCATCGACACCGGGGACTCGGTCGCACGACAGCTTGTGCGCAAGCTCGACGCTGCCGGACTGCGCCGCAGCGGACACACCGGCAGCGAGAAGTTCTGGTCGAGTGCGCCGCCGGCTGCTGCGCGCGAGGTGGTCGGGCGGCTGTGGCACGACAGTGCCAGGGTCGAGCCACTGGGGATCTAGCGTCTGTGGATATTGAATCGGCGCCCTTCGGGTATGCAAGGTACACGCCACGGACTGCGTTGCGCGCCTCGTCGAGACGGCCAGTCTCTACTTCGTCGCACGCCTTGTCCGTGGCGTGCGCCATGCAAACGTGGACTGCGATTCAATGCCCACAGACCCTAGCGCAATATGGACACCGTCACCGCCAGCCAGCCGAGCATGGCGACGATCAGGTGCGGATCGCGGAACAGGTCGTTCGACGGATCGCCGCCTCCGCCCTGCCGGTGCAGCAGGTAGAGGTAGCGGAACAGGCCGTACAGCACGAAGGGCAGCGTATAGATCAGGTCGGCCGTGCCATGGATGCGCACGGTTTCCTGATCCACCGTGTACAGCGCGTAAGCGACCACCGAACCGGCACCGGTGATGGTGATGAACTGGTCGAGCAGCGCTTCGGAATACTGTTCGAGCACGCGCCGGTGCGCGCCGCCCTCGTCCTCCATCAGCATCATTTCGGCGCGCCGCTTGGCGAAACCGAGAAACAGCGTCAGCAGCAGGCCGCACATCAGCAGCCAGTTCGACGGCGGAATGCCCAGACCGGTAGTGCCTGCCAGCAGACGCAGCATGAAACCGGCACTGATCAGGAACACGTCGAGCACGACGATGCGCTTGAGCCCGTAGCTGTAGCCGAAATTGATCAGTCCGTAGGCGCACAGCAGATAGAGCAGCGTCTTGCCGACCAGACCTGCAAGCAGCAGCGACGCCATGGAACAGGCGGCCATCAGCAGGATGGCGACCGACGGCGACAGCGTGCCGGCCGCCAGCGGACGCCGGCACTTGACCGGATGCAGG
>DATCUL010000083.1:0-6536 GCA_036567405.1 Methyloversatilis sp.
ACCTCGTTCGCGCAGCAGCAGAGTCGCGCGTCCACCTTCATCCTGTCGATCGACAGGATGAAGGTGGACGCGCGACTCTGCTGCTGCGCGAACGAGGTCAGATCGCCATAGCTGGTGACCCCCAGTATCGTCAGGCCTTCCTTTTCGATCGCCTCGGCCAGCGCGCGGATGCCCAGTCCAGAGGCGTTCTCGGAGCGGAAATCCTCGTCGATGATGATGATCGGAAACTCGAAACGCATGGCACCGGCCCGTCGAAGTAAAAGGGGGCACCACTGGCGGCGCCCCGGGGCTGCAGCGACGCTGCAGACTTGAAGCGCGCGATGGTATCAGTTCGAGATTTCAAAACAATCGGGGCCGCACAAGGCGGCCCCGATCATCGGCGCAAGATGTGTGACGTTCAGCAGATGCGGCGGCGGGCGACGGCACCGACCACCAGCAGACCGGCCAGAATCATCACCGAGGACGACGGTTCCGGCACCGCCAGAACAGGCGCTGGCAGGTGCGGCACCGGCGGCTGCGGAGCGCTGACCGACGAAGACAGGAACTCGACGCGCAGGCCGGTCGGGCTGCTGACCGGATGCGGCAGGTTGGTGACGAAGAAATCGAGCGTGTTGACACCCGACACGAAGCCCTGGGCGGCCGAGAAATCGGTCCAGTTGCTCTTTCTGGAGCCGGTTTCGATCGTGTTTCCGTTCAGCTTGATGTAACCGCTGTCATCGGCTGCCCAGCGGCCGGCGAACGACGCCGTGGCGGCATCGAAACCGGTCAGATCGAAGGTCAGCGTCCACTTGTACAGACCGCTGCTCGCCCGGTCATAGCTGGCGGCTGCGTTGGCCGACGGCGTCAGCCAGGCGGAGGTGGCGGTATTGGCAACCCAGGCCGGCACCGGGCGCACGACGCCGGTGACCACGCCGTAACCGTCGGTGCCGGTCGCGGTACCGCTGACCGAACTGAAGGCGTAGTGCGTGTCGACCACACCGCCTGCCAGGCCGGCACCGGTATTGACCAGGCCGTCAATCCACGACGCACCGATGTCGGCCGATGCGGCAAGCGACGTCAATGCAAGGCCGGACACTGCGAGAAATTTCTTGATCACGATGCGCTCCGCTCTGCTGCTGTTCAATGTGGAGCGGAGTCTATGGAGGGCGCCGGATGCAATCCGTTCAGAAATTCACGCTTTGCCGACGGCACACCGGGTCAATCACCGCAAAAACATCGGCAAGTCTTTGATAAAAATAAGAATACAGACAGACACCTGATTTCTGCAGTGCAACAGAAAGTGACCGTGTTTAACAGTCGGTGGGCGCAACACTCAGATTTTCGGCAAGGTCACACCGGTCTGGCCCTGGTATTTGCCGCCACGATCGCGGTATGAAGTGTCGCAGTCCTCGTCGGATTCGAAGAACAGCATCTGCGCCACGCCCTCGTTTGCGTAGATGCGGGCCGGCAGTGGCGTCGTATTCGAGAACTCCAGCGTGACGTGGCCTTCCCACTCCGGCTCCAGCGGCGTCACGTTGACGATGATGCCGCAGCGCGCGTAGGTACTTTTGCCCAGACAGACGACCAGCACGTTGCGCGGAATGCGGAAGTACTCGACCGTGCGCGCCAGCGCGAAAGAGTTCGGCGGGATGATGCAGGAGTCGCCCTCCATCTCGACGAAGGAATTCGGATCGAAGGCCTTCGGGTCGACGATGGTCGAGTTGATGTTCGTGAACACCTTGAATTCGGACGAACAGCGCACGTCGTAGCCATAGCTCGACGTGCCGTAGGACACGATGCGCCGGCCTTCGACATGCCGGACCTGACCCGGCTCGAACGGGTCGATCATCTGATGTTCCTGCGCCATGCGGCGAATCCAGCGGTCGGCCTTGATGCTCATCTGCGTCTGTCCTCGCCCGTGCGGGCATGGGAAAAACCGCGATTGTTGCAATTTCGGGACCGAAAAGCACGCGGCCCGGCGCAGACGGGCTGTCGGGCCGCGTGTTTTCCTGCGCAGATGGACTCAGGTCAGCATGTCGGCCCAGATGTTCCGCGCCCAGGCCAGCGCATACCGGCCTTCGGCTTCGGTCGGTGCCGCCGACAGGCCGCCGGCGCCCTTGACCGGCTGCACCAGCCGGGTCGCCGGGTCCCAGGCATGCACCGACGACACATGCACCGCGCTCGTGTTGTCGATGAAGCTGTAGCAGGTGTTCATCACCAGCGGCGCGTCCGATGGCGGCAGCCCGGACAGCAGATTGACGATCGCCGCAGCCGCCAGCTTGGCGTGCTGGTTCGCCATGTGGCCCGATTTGGGCATGGTCGGCGCCGGAAAGATGGCATCGCCGATCACGTGAATGCCCGGCGTGCCGGTCGCTTCCATGGTCAACCAGTCGATGTCCACCCAGCGCTGGTTGACCAGCTTCAGCCCGGCATTGACCGCGATGTCGCCGGCGCGGTGCGGCGGCACCACATTCAGCACGTCGGCCTTCACCTTGTCGAATTCAAGTACCGCCGTGCGGCCGGTGACATCGACGTCACGCAGCTCGCTCTGCGGACGGTATTCGATGATGCCCTTGTAGTGGTCTGCCCAGGCCTTCATGAACAGGCCCTTCTTCGACACGATGTCCTCGTTCGCGTCGAGCACCAGCACCCTGGAGCGCGGTTTGAACCGCTTCAGATACCAGGCGACGGTACTGGCGCGCTCGTACGGCCCGGGCGGGCAGCGGTAGGGCGCCTTGGGGATGGTCAGCGCGAACACGCCGCCGTCCGGCATCGCCTCCAGCTGCCGGCGCAGCGCGACGGTCTGCGGTCCGGCCTTCCACGCATGCAGGATGGCCTGCCGCGCGGCGGCCGGCTGCAAGCCCGGCAGGTCGTCGTAGATGAAATCGACACCGGGCGACAGCACCAGCCTGTCCCAGGCAAGGTCGCCGCCGCGGGCGAGCCTGACCACCCGCTTGTCGGCATCGACCGCCGTCACCTCGTCCTGCACCACGGTGACACCGTACTTCGCCAGCCCCTCGTAGCCCATGGTGATGTCCGACAGCTGCTTCTCGCCCGCCAGCACGAGGTTGGAGATCGGGCACGACACGAAGGCGGCGTTGCGTTCGACCAGCGTCACACGTATGCCGCCGCCCCACAGCGCGATGTACTTGGCCGCGGTGGCGCCGCCGAAACCGCCGCCCACCACGACCACATGACCCCGGCCCTTGCCGGTCGCGGCGCAGCCGTGCAGTGCGGCCAGCGCCGACAGTCCGAGCGCACCCTGCATGAATTCCCGGCGTCCGATGCTCATCGCTCGCCTCCGGCCGGCGCGCGCGATGCGAAGTAGTCGGCGATCAGCGCCAGTTGTTCGTCGCTGTAGCCCTTCGATATCTGGTGCATGATCGTCGCCGGCTTCGTGCCGCTGCGGAATTCGCCGATCAGCGCCAGCAGCTTGTCCTTCGGGATGCCGGCCAGCGAGGCCGTGCCGCCGACGCTGTTGCCGTCGGTGCCATGGCAACCGGCGCAACCGGCCGCGAGATTGCGCCCGAGATTGGGGTCGGCAGCCCATGCTCCAGAACACGCAAGACCGAGCACCAGTACGCCGGCCACTTTCCATTTTTCCATCGTCATCCCCCAGTAGTCGCCGGCCGCCCTGCGGGCCGGGCACGACGCGTCGATGCGCCAAGACCCGCAGACCCTAAACAAAATCCGCGCCGCGCTCAAACAGGCATTCCAGAAAAGCTTATGCCGATTATCGATCCCTGTTGCCCGTCATCGGGCTGGCGCCGGAACAAGCGGCGGACAGCGGGTTCCTATTGCAGGGAGGCCGGTGACAAGGTATTGATGGCCGCCTGACACGGGCGGACAAGGATGGAAGGCATGCAGCGCAGGGACGTACTCAGGGCGGGGGGGGCCGGCACGCTGTTTGCCGTGCTGGCTGGCGCCGGACTGATCACGCCGGAACAGGCCCGCGCGGCCTCGGCCGACCGCGCCGCTTTTGCCGCGACCACGATGGAAGACGCATTGACCGCGCTCGGCGCCGGCCGGCCGGCCGTCACCCAGGACATCCGGGTCCAGGCGCCCGACGTCGCGGAAAACGGCGCCGTGGTGCCGGTGACGGTCACCAGCGCGCTGCCCGGCACGACATCGATCGCGCTGCTGGTCGAACGCAACCGAACGATGCTGGCCGCCAGCTTCATCCTGCCCGACGGCACGCTGCCGACGATCAACACGCGCATCAAGATGGCGGAAAGCTCGGACGTGTATGTGCTGGTCAGTGCCGGTGGCCGCTTCTACATGACGTCACGCGAAATCAAGGTGACCCAGGGTGGCTGCGGCGGCTGACGCCGACCGCCCCGGCATCGACGAGGAAGGAAACATGTCAGGTCCGACCCGCATACGCGCCACCCTCACCGGCGGCGAAACCGAAGTGAAGATACTGATGAGCCACGACATGGAGACCGGCCTGCGCAAGGAAGCGACCGGCGCGCTGGTGCCGGCCCACCACATCACCGAGGTGACGGTGACGCACAACGGCCGCGTCGTGCTGTCGGCGCAGTTCGGCACCGCCGTGTCGAAGAATCCCTATCTGCAGTTCAGGTTCCGCGGCGGCGCAAAGGGCGACACCGTCGGCGTACGCTGGCTGGACAATCTGGGCGAGCGGCGCAGCGACGACATCGCGATCACCTGAGCACGACGCCTGAACGCGATCTGCCCGGCCCGGCGGACGTTCAGGTGTTCTGCACGACGATGCTGGGGAACTTGGCGCTCATGTCCTTGCCCTTGTCCGCAACCTTCACCGCCACCTTGCGCGCGATCTCGCGATAGATTTCGGCGACGCGGCCATCCGGGTCGGACACCACGGTCGGCTTGCCGGAGTCGGCCTGTTCGCGGATCTGCATCGCCAGCGGCAGCGAGCCGAGTACCTCCAGGCCGTAGTCGCCGGCCATGCGCGCACCGCCGCCCTCGCCGAAGATGTGCTCCTCGTGGCCGCACTTCGAACAGGTGTGGATGCTCATGTTCTCGACGATGCCGAGGATGGGGATGCCCACCTTCTCGAACATCTTCAGGCCCTTGCGCGCGTCGAGCAGCGCAATGTCCTGCGGCGTCGTGACGATGACCGCGCCGGTGACCGGCACCTTCTGCGCCAGCGTGAGCTGGATGTCGCCGGTACCCGGCGGCATGTCGATCACCAGATAGTCGACGTCATCCCAGCGGGTTTCGGTCAGCAGCTGTTCCAGCGCCGACGTGACCATCGGGCCGCGCCACACCATCGGCGTCTCGACATCGATCAGGAAACCGATGGACATCGCCTGGATGCCATAGGCCATCATCGGCGACAGCGACTTGCCGTCGGGCGAATCCGGGCGACCGGTGATGCCCAGCATCTGCGGCTGCGACGGACCGTAGATGTCGGCATCGAGCAGGCCGACGGTGGCGCCTTCGGCGGCCAGCGCCAGCGCCAGATTGACTGCGGTCGTGCTCTTGCCGACGCCACCCTTGCCGGACGCCACCGCGATGATGTTCTTGACCCCCGGCAGCAGCTTCACGCCACGCTGCACCGTGTGCGACACGATCTTCTGCGTGACGCTGACGCTGACGTTGCCGATGCCCGGAATCGTGCGCAGGCAGGCGATCGCCATGCGACGCAGGCCATCCATCTGGCTCTTCGCCGGATAGCCCAGTTCGATGTCCACCGACACGTCGGCGCCCTCGACGCGGATGTTGCGCGCGCTGCGCGTGCTGATGAAGTCCTTGCCGGTATTGGGATCGATCAGTTCCTTGAGCGCGTTCTGGACCTGGGCTTCACTGATGGACATATTGACTCCGTACGGTAGGGCACACCTGCCGGAGCAGGCAATACCCGATTGATTTACTCCAGTTTAACTGATCCACAGGTCCGGACACACGCACGACAGCCATCGCCGCGCGCAGTCGCCACGGTCGATGCACTGCCCGGGAAGCAGCGATCAAAACGATGATTTGCATGAAATCTCATCGTCATTGCGCTATCGATGGTGGCAGAGGCCCGGTCGTTCAGGGCAGGGGGCATTGGCCGCAGCCGGGCGCTCGGCGCGCATGACGCAACCAGTACCGATCGCGGAGAACCTGCGAGTGATCGCCGCGTGCAGCGCCGAGGCGGATACCGACCACTGTGACGGAATCGGTCAAAGGACTGGGAAGGGACACAACAGGTTCTTTCGCGAATTGCCGCACGGCAGCGGATGTCATGACGCGAGGACCCCGACCGGACATCGGACGGCGCCGGTACGCGTGTCAGTCAGGTCACCCGGTTCATAGCGCGATTCCCCGCGCCGCTGCAGCGTCCTTCAGCCTGTCGAGCGCGGCTTCGAAGTTGAAGTTCCGGACGGCCTCGGCAATCTGCGGGTAATGGTCGCCAAGGGCCATGCGCAGCAATCCCTCGTTTTCTTCCAGCAGGTCCTTGCCGGAAAAATCGTCATCGCTGAAACGGGCAACCAGTTCAGACAGAAGCCGTTGCAGCGCGGCGGGATCCACCGCAGGCGCTGCCGCAGACGGGGCGCTTTCGATCGGCAGCCGGGCAGCGACGGCATCGA
>DATCUL010000084.1:0-3447 GCA_036567405.1 Methyloversatilis sp.
CGCGCTGGCACTGGGCCTCGTAGGCCTGGTACAGCTCGACCCGCCGACGCGCGAAGTCGTCGAAGGCCTCGACCTCGTGCGGGCGCAGACCCTGCTCCTTGGCCGAATTGATGAAATACATCAGGTCGCGCGCCGGAAACTTCTCGTCGTCGATGTTCAGCGCCTTGAGCAGGCGCTTGATCGCCGACAGCTGGTCGGCGCTGTCCAGTATCTGGAACAGCTGCGGCAGGCCAGCTTCCTTCCAGTGCGCGCGCAGCATGCGGTTGCACAGACCGTGGAAGGTGCCTATCCACAGCCCGCGTGCATTCATCGGCAGCATGGCAGTCAGCCGCGCCAGCATTTCCTTGGCCGCCTTGTTCGTGAAGGTGACCGCGAGAATGCCGTGCGGCGACACCTGGCCGGTCGAAATGAGCCAGGCCAGCCGCGTGGTCAGCACACGCGTCTTGCCCGATCCGGCACCGGCAAGGATGAGCGCCGAGGTCGAGGGCAGCGTGACGGCCTGAAACTGCGGATCGTTCAGGTCGCTGAGGAGAGGGTTGGCGTTCATCCGGCAATTCTAACCGCGCCGCCGCGGCGGCTCCGAACAGTCGACACCCCGTACCGACCCACCCGTTCCGGAACTTCAGCGACGCAACAGGAACAGTCCGCCGATCGACAGCGCAATGCCCAGAATGCGCTGCCACGAGGCGGGCTCCTGGAAGAAAAACACGCCCGCAATCGCCATCAGGGCCGCTCCGCCAGCCAGGATGGCCGGCACCGCGGACACCGGGCCGCCGTTCTGGAACAGCAGGAAAAAGGCGACGGTACCCGCGCCCACGCAGACGCCGGTGAGCACCGAGTAGTTGAACCCCAGCAGCGAGAACTTCTGGCCCCAGCGACCGCTGTACCAAAGCACCGCGAGGTAGATCAGGATGGTCAGCATCGCGGCAGCCTCGACCACGAATCCGCCAAGGCCGTCGCCGATGTGCTCCGATGCAAGCCGGGTGAATATCTGGTGTGCGCCATACAGTATGGCTGCGACTACCGCGTACCAGAACCAGGGAGCCATGGAGAATCTCTTTCTTGTTGGGTCCTGAGGTCCGGACCTTCCGCCATGCGGAACCGGATGCTTTCGCTGTCTTGACCCGGTCGTACCATCTCATGACCGATCAGATCAAGGGCCCGCGCCGGGCGATGCTACCGGGAACAGGCTCGGGTCGCACAACATGACCAGGGATCGAACAGCCCGTCCATCGCACTCCTCGAACCGAACAGCGGCACCGCAGCGGAATCCGGCGCCGTCACGAGTGGCCCGGTACGCGCACGATCATCGACCGGAGCTCATCTTCGGGCACTTTTCCAGAAGCCTTGCAGCAGCATCAGGCCCAGCGGCAAGGCTGACGAATCCTGCACTTCGCTGACCACACGCCTCCAGCGTGCCGTCGACATCGCCAGCAATTCCGAATGCGCCGGCTGCGCAAACCCCATCTGCCAGTCGGGAAAACTGCGCCGGGCGACACGCTCGTTCAACAGTTCCACGATGCCCTTGTGCCGGCGACTGCCCCGGATGCGTTCATAGGTCGCCTGCATGGCCGCTGCCGTACCCTCGAAGTGCTGCATGAACACACCGTCGCTGTACAGCAGCACCCCGGTGACGCCACTTTCAAGATTGAGATCACCGGATTCGATCTGCAACGATTCGAGTTGCGGCACTGCCATGAGCCGGCTGGCGGTACTGACGTAAACGACGGCTTGCAGGTCCGGCGTTTCGGACATGGATTGCAGCACAGGGGGCGGACCGGCGGTCAGGGCGTCTGCTCGCGCAACTGAAAGACATTGCCCTTCGGATCGCAGGCATTGCAGACGCGGAATCCCGGACCGTATCACAGCCCGCGAAACACCTCGCCGCCGAGCCCGGCCGCGCTGAAGCCGGCATCCTGCAGACTGGTCACGGCAAAGAACAACTTGACCGCCGTCTGCTCGCGCCACATCGGAAGCGACGTCACGACGACCCGCGCAGCCTTGTCCGGTGGCATGGCATGCACCACCAGCTGAAAGCCCGGCGACTCCAGAACGATCAGATCCACCACCGCATGAATCCGTGTCATTGGCAGCAGCGTCTGGTAGAGGGCGGCCAGACGCTCGACGTCCTTCGCGTAAAGAAGAGCTCCTGCGCGTGCGGGTCCAGGCATGAAATCTCCGGGGAGCGCGCATCCTGCACCAAAACACAAACAGCAGGCTGCGAGCGGATGATTCGTGATCCGCCATGGCCAGACCGGCAGTCCACACTGCGAACTTGCACGGCCGTGCGCAGATCGCCAGTCTTCACGAGGCGGCCGTTTCGGACCACAGCCGAACACGAGCCTTGTTCCAGCGGATGCCTGCGTCGCTACGACTGCAGCGGCGGCTCGTTGCGCCAGTTCTCGGTCACCAGGCCGCTGACCCGCTGGAACTCACTCACATTCGAGGTCACGACGACCAGACCGCGCGCCAATCCGGTACCGGAAATCAGCACGTCGTACGCACCGATCGGCTGCCCCTGACGCTGAAGTGCTGCGCGAACGCCAGCCGAAGCACGCGCATCCGCTTCATCGAGCGGCAGTGTCGTGATCGTGCGCAGAAAGGCGTCAAGCATCGGCGCCAGTTTCACCGTCCGCTCGGGATTGAGCAGCAGCCCGCACTCGATCTCCATGCGGGTGATGACGGACACGGCGATCTCGGATGGCGGAGTCGCCTTCATCCGGGCCATCACGTTCGGATGACCCTTGACGAAGTCGCTGACGGTGCATGTGTCGAGCAGATACATCATGCGAACGGGTCGGCAAGCGGGGCAATCAGGCGGTCACGGTTCGCTTCGAATGCGGGCATATCCTTCAAACCCTCGAATGCGAGCACCTCTTCCGGCCAACCGTGTTCGTCATGACGGCTCAACCACTCGCGCACCGCCAGCCGTATCAGCGCATTCCGCGGCTGATGCCGGGTCTGCGAGACGGCATTGAGCCGCTGGGCCGTTTCATCGTCGAGATAGATGTTGAAGTTCATGGCGCCCCCACATAACTGCTGACAGGTTATACGGGAGGCGACGGATTTTCAAGGCGCCGCGCCTGAGGCTAGACCGGAGCGCGGGAACGGAAACCCCGGCGTAACCCCGAGCCAGAAACGAAAACGGCCCGCATCGCTGCGGGCCGCTTGAATACTGGTGGTGATGGGGGGACTTGAACCCTCGACCTACGGATTATGAATCCGTCGCTCTAACCAGCTGAGCTACATCACCATTTGGAAGGCCGTGGATTGTCGGGGAGCGTGCGGGTCTTGTCAAGAATGATGCAGCGGCCGGACAATCCCGGGTTAGCTCAGACAGGGTCATCCATTCATGCCGCAGGATCTGGAATTCGACGTCGAATTCCAGATCCTGCGGCATGAATGGATGACCCTGTCTGAGCTAACCCGGGATTGTCCGGCCGCTGC
>DATCUL010000085.1:0-15550 GCA_036567405.1 Methyloversatilis sp.
CCATCAAAGGGCGCACCTCGCGCCAAGCCGGCCGGCGGACGTCCACCGGCAGCCGATGGCGCGCCGGGCGGCAAGCCACAGGCTCGTCGCCGCGGACCGCGCAAGCCGCGGGATGCGGCGGGTGGAGCACAGTCTGCTGGACCTGCAGCAGCAAAGGGAGCCCAGGGGCAAGGGGCTGTTGCCGGTGACGCGCCGGCGCGCAAGCGCCGTAGGCGTCGACCGTCGAATCGTCCGGCCGAGGGCGTCTGAAGACATACCATCGTAGCGGGGGCGCCGTCCACCATTCAGGTTGAGGGGGAGGGCGCGCTCTGATACACTCTTGGACTTGTTGCGCTGGCGGTGCCGGCGTTTTTTGATGGGCGGTCAGCCCATTTTTTATTTGTGCGTCCGGAAGTGTATTGCTGGGATGAGTGTTGCAGAACTGATCGAGCACGCGGTGAGCGGGCTTGGCTACGAATTCGTTGATCTTGAAACCTCCCCGAGGGGCCGCTTGCTGCGCGTATTCATTGACGCGCCATCAGGCATCACCGTTGACGACTGCGTGACGGTGAGCAATCACCTGACGCGGCTGTTCATGGTCGAAAACGTCGATTACGACCGCCTCGAAGTGTCCTCTCCCGGTCTTGACCGCCCGTTGCGCAAAGCGGCCGATTTTGTCCGCTTTACCGGACAGGAAGCGCAACTGCGTACGCGCGTTCCGGTCGGCAATCAGCGTAATTTCACCGGGCGCCTGGCCGGAGTGGCCGACGATCGACTGACCATGGATATCAAGGGTGTGGCATACGAGTTCGAGCTGTCGCAGATCGAGCGCGCCCGTCTGGTGCCGGACTTTGAACGCAAGCAGGAGTTGAAACGATGAGTCGCGAGATTCTGTTGCTGGTGGATGCACTGGCACGCGAGAAGAACGTGGGCCGTGACGTGGTGTTCGGCGCGCTGGAATCCGCTCTGGCGTCGGCTACCAAGAAGCGCACGCACGACGACGCTGACATCCGCGTCACGATCGACCGCGATACTGGCGAATACGAAACCTTCCGCCGCTGGCTGGTCGTGCCCGACGAACTGGTCGAAAACGACGAGTCGCAGATCGGCCTGATCGATGCGCGTGACCAGATTCCGGATATCCAGGTCGACGAGTACATCGAAGAGTCGCTCGAATCCATTGATTTCGGACGCATCGGCGCCCAGGCGGCCAAGCAGGTGATCCTGCAGCGCATCCGCGACGCGGAGCGCGAGCAGATCCTGAGCGATTTCCTGGAGCGCAAGGATCATCTCGTCACCGGTACGATCAAGCGCATCGAGCGCGGCAACGCGATCATCGAGGTCGGCCGTCTGGAAGCGCTGCTGCCGCGCGAACACATCATCGCCCGCGAGAATCTGCGCGTCGGTGACCGCGTCAAGGCGGTGCTGCTGCGCGTCGATCGCCAGGCGCGCGGTCCGCAGATCATCCTGTCGCGTACCGCACCCGAATTCATCATGAAGCTGTTCGAGCTCGAAGTGCCCGAGATCGAGGATGGCCTGATCGAGATAAAGGGCGCCGCACGCGACCCCGGCATCCGCGCCAAGATCGCGGTCAAGTCGAATGATCCGCGCGTCGATCCGCAGGGTACCTGCATCGGCATGCGCGGTTCGCGCGTGCAGGCGGTCACCAACGAACTGGGCGGCGAGCGCGTCGACATCATCCTGTGGTCGCCTGATCCGGCACAGTTCGTCATCGGGGCACTGGCACCGGCCGAAGTGGCGAGCATCGTCGTCGATGAAGACGCGCACAGCATGGATGTCGTCGTCAGCGAGGACAACCTGGCGATCGCCATCGGACGCAGCGGCCAGAACGTGCGTCTGGCATCGGAGCTGACCGGCTGGAAGATCAACCTGATGACGGTGGAGCAGTCCGCCGCCAAGTCCGACGCGGAAAATGCCGCGATCCGGCTTTTGTTCATGTCCAAGCTGGATGTGGATGAGGAAGTTGCCGACATCCTGATCGAGGAGGGCTTCTCGACGCTGGAAGAAGTCGCTTACGTCCCGCTGGCGGAAATGCTGGAAATCGAGGCGTTCGACGAAGATACGGTCAACGAGTTGCGCACCCGTGCGCGCAATGTGCTGCTGACCGAGGCCATCGTCGATGAGGAGCAACTCGAAAAGGTTGACGACGACTTGCTCGGGCTTGACGGAATGGACAAGCCGCTGGCTGCGCAACTTGCGCGGGCCAATGTGCGCACGCGTGACGATCTGGCAGATCTGGCAGTCGATGAACTGGTCGAGATTGCCGGCATCGATGCCGCACGCGCGACATCGCTGATTACCACTGCGCGCGCGCACTGGTTTGAATAATTGAGGACGGTATGGCGTTGATGAGTGTTTCCCAATTTGCGACCGAGCTGAAAATGCCGGCTGCCGCGCTGCTCGAGCAGCTCAAGCAGGCTGGCGTGGACAAGAAGAGCGAAAGCGATTCGCTGACCGAGCAGGACAAGACGCGTCTGCTTGACTACTTGCGACGTCAGCACGGGGACACCGCGGGAAAGACCAAGATCACGCTGACCCGTCGCCAGACCAGTGAAATCCGCGCGACCACCGCGTCGGGTCAGGCGCGTACCGTTCAGGTCGAAGTCCGCAAGAAGCGTGTGCTGGTCAAGCGCGATCCGGCCGAACTGCTCGCAGAGGAAGCTGCGCAGGAAGAAGCAACGCTGCAGAGCGTCGCAGAGGCGGATGTTCCCGCACCCGAACCCATCGTCGAGCCGGAGCCGATCGTGGCGCCGGAACCGGTGGTCGATCTCGCGCCAGCGCCCGAGCCGGAACCGGAGCCCGAGCCTGTACCTGAACCGGAGCCCGAGCCGGAACCGGTTGCTGCAGCGGTGGTCGAGGCTGCACCGGAAGTTGCGCCGGAGCCGGTCGTGAGCCGTCCGCTGTCTGCCCGCGAACGCGAATCGCTGCAGCACGCGAAGCTGCTGGCGATCCAGGCGAACGAACTGAAGGCGAAGCAGGAACGTGCCGCCGAGATGCGGAAGCAGGCCGAACAGCGGCTTGCCAAGGCGCAGGAAGAGATCGAAGCCAAGGCAAAGGCGGACGAGGAAGCGAAGGCGGCCGCGGCGCAGAAGAGTGGTGGTACGCCGGGCACGCTGCACAAGCCTGCCAAGGTTGAAGACAAGGGTGCCAAAGCCAAGCCGGCCGTTGCCGCCAAGGCCAAGCCGGGTACGGCATGGAAGGACGACGCTGCCAAGCGCCGTCAGATCAAGACGCGTGGTGACGCCGGCACGGCTGGCTGGCGTGGTGGTCCGAAGGGTCGCAATCATCGCGACCACGACCATGGTGGCCAGCAGCAGGCGCCGGTCGAGGCCGTGGTGCGGGAAGTGCTGGTGCCCGAAACCATTTCGGTCGCCGATCTCGCCCACAAGATGTCGATCAAGGCGACTGAACTGATCAAGGTGCTGATGAAACTTGGCCAGATGGTCACGATCAATCAGGTGCTGGATCAGGAAACCGCGATGATTCTGGTCGAGGAAATGGGCCATGTCGCCAAGCCGGCCAAGCTTGACGATCCGGAAGCCTTCCTCGGCGAGACCAGCGACGAGCACATCAATGTCGAGGCGCTGCCGCGTGCGCCGGTCGTGACCGTCATGGGCCACGTCGATCACGGCAAGACCTCTCTGCTCGACTACATCCGTCGTGCCCGCGTGGCAGCCGGGGAAGCGGGCGGCATCACGCAGCACATCGGTGCCTATCACGTCGATACGCCGCGCGGCATGATCACCTTCCTCGATACCCCGGGTCACGAGGCTTTCACGGCCATGCGAGCCCGCGGTGCCAAGGCCACCGACCTTGTGATTCTGGTAGTGGCGGCCGATGACGGCGTGATGCCCCAGACGCGTGAAGCCATTCATCACGCGAAGGCGGCCAACGTGCCCATCGTCGTGGCGATCAACAAGATAGACAAGCCGGGCGCCAGCCCCGAGCGCGTGAAGCAGGAACTGGTGGCAGAGGGCGTGGTGCCGGAAGAGTACGGCGGCGATTCGCCCTTCATCCCGGTGTCGGCCAAGGTCGGTACCGGCATCGACGAACTGCTCGAGAACGTGCTGCTGCAGGCCGAAGTGCTGGATCTGAAGGCGCCGAAGGATGCACCTGCGCGTGGTCTCGTCATCGAAGCACGTCTGGACAAGGGCAAGGGTCCGGTGGCATCGGTGCTGGTGCAGCAGGGCACGCTCAAGCGTGGCGACATCATCCTGTGCGGTCAGGTGTTCGGTCGCGTCCGCGCCATGCTCGACGAAGCGGGGAAGGCCATCACCGAAGCCGGTCCGTCGATTCCGGTCGAGATCCAGGGTCTGTCCGATGTGCCGGCAGCCGGTGACGAAGCGCTGGTGCTGGCGGACGAACGCAAGGCGCGTGAAATCGCGCTGTTCCGTCAGGGCAAGTTCCGTGACGTCAAGCTGGCCAAGCAACAGGCCGCCAAGCTCGAATCGATGTTCGAACAGATGGGCGAGGGCGAGGTCAAGGTACTGCCGCTGATCATCAAGGCCGACGTTCAGGGTTCGCAGGAAGCGCTGGTGCAGTCGCTGACCAAGCTGTCTACGCCGGAAGTGCGGGTGCAGGTCATCCACGCTGCCGTGGGCGGCATTTCGGAAACCGACGTCAATCTGGCGCAGGCTTCGAAGGGCGTCATCATCGGTTTCAACGTGCGTGCCGACGTCGGTGCGCGCAAGCTGGCCGAAACCTTCGGTGTCGACATCCGCTACTACACCATCATCTACGAGGCGGTGGACGAGGTGAAGTCCGCGCTGTCCGGCATGCTGGCGCCGGAAAAGCGCGAGAACGTGCTGGGTACGGTCGAGATCCGCCAGGTTTTCCGTGGCACGAAGATCGGAACGATCGCCGGCTGCATGGTGACCTCAGGTCTGGTAAAGCGTGGCGCCAGTGCGCGTCTGCTGCGTAACAACGTGGTCATCTGGACCGGTGAACTCGAGTCGCTCAAGCGCTTCAAGGACGACGTCAAGGAAGTCAAGGAAGGCTACGAGTGCGGTCTGTCGCTGCGCGGATTCAACGAGATCGAGGAAGGCGACCAGCTCGAAGTCTTCGAGATCGAGGAAATCGCGCGCAAGCTCGCCTGATGTTCCGGCACGCCATCGATGAGTGAACGTTATTCCCGCAGTGACCGTGTGGCCGAGGCGATCCGCCGCGAACTTGCGCAGCTGATCGCCACCGAGCTCAAAGATCCGCGCGTCGGCATGATTTCGCTGACCGCGGTGGAGGTCACACCCGACTATGCGCATGCCAAGGTGTTCTACACGACGCTGGCGGAAGGCGAAGCGCTGCAGCACATCCAGGAAGGTCTGGTCCGTGCGTCGGGTTTCCTGCGCCGTGAAATCGGCCGCCGCGTGCGAATCCACACCACGCCCGCGCTGCATTTCGTCCATGACGAGACACTGGCGCGTGCCGACCATCTCTCCCGCCTGATCGACAAGGCGCTGCATTCCGGCCCATCCAGCAGCGAGGACTGAGTTGCAGCCCCGTTCCCGCTGGAAGACCGTCAACGGTGTCCTGCTGCTCGATAAACCGCTGGGGCTGAGTTCCAACGACGCGCTGCAGAAGGTGCGACGCCTCTTTCAGGCGGCACGTGCAGGCCATACCGGAACGCTGGATCCGCTTGCCAGCGGCCTGCTGCCGGTCTGCTTCGGAGAAGCCACGCGCTTTGCCGGACAGATGCTGGATGCCGACAAGGAATATCTTGCGCGCGTGAAGCTCGGCGTGCGCACAAGTACCGGCGATGCCGAGGGCGAAGTACTGGCGACGCTGCCGGTCGACGTCGATGCCGGCATGCTTGAGCGCGCATTGCAGGCTCATACCGGTGACATCGCGCAGATTCCGCCAATGCATTCCGCATTGAAGCATCAGGGCAAGGCGCTTTACGAATACGCCCGCGCCGGCGAAACCATAGAGCGCGCAGTACGCCATGTGTGCATCCGGGAAATCGAGTTGCAGGATGTCGCGCTGCCCGAATTCTCGATACGCGTGCTGTGCAGCAAGGGCACCTACATCCGCACCCTCGCAGAAGACATCGGTTCGATGCTGGGCTGCGGCGCACATCTGACCGGTCTGCGGCGTACCCGCACCGGACCTCTGCATCTGGAAGCGGCGTGCACGCTGGAACAGCTGGCTGCCCTCGACGAAGATCAGCGCGCTGCACGGCTGCAGCCGGCGGACGTACTTTTGCAGGACATGCCTGCGCTCCGCGTCGATCAGGAAGATGCCAAACGCCTGATCAACGGTCAGACGGTACTGCTGGCAAGGGTTTCAGCTGATTCTGCTCCGACCGAAGGGCAGGTCATGCGGGCCTATTCCGGTCCGGATTTTCTGGGTCTGGTCATCGCACGAAGCGGGCTGGTTCGGGTAAAACGTCTTTTGCCGCAGGAAAGTAGCCAAAACGCTTGAGATTGCTTGGCTCTGGCGTATAATTTCGGGTTTTCCAAACGAGAGAGTTTAGATCGATGGCTATCGTTTCCGCCGACAAAGCCCGCATTGTGGCCGACTTCCAGCGCGCGGCCGGCGATACGGGGTCGCCCGAAGTTCAGGTCGCCCTGCTGACCGCACGCATCAATGACCTGACCGGTCATTTCAAGGAACACGTGAAAGACCACCACTCCCGCCGTGGTCTGCTGAAGATGGTGAGCCAGCGTCGCAAGCTGCTCGACTACCTTAAGCGTACCAACGCAGACAGCTACCGTGGGCTGATCGGGCGTCTCGGTCTGCGCAAGTAATTGCGCCCGCAGGCAATGCCCAGGCCGTTGAAGGCTTGACACTACACACCGGCGTGAGTCCCTGGACTCCGCCGGTTTGTTTTTTTGGCGAGCACGCGTGCTCGCCGTGAAATGCTCAGAAAGGAATCAACTTGCTCAACGCTACCCGCAAGGAATTCATGCTCGGCACCCAGAAAGTGGTGCTGGAAACCGGCGAGATCGCGCGTCAGGCCGGTGGTGCTGTCATCGTCAATGTCGAGGAAACGGTCGTGCTCGCGACCGTTGTGGCGCAGAAGTCGGCCAAGCCGGGCCAGGACTTCTTCCCGCTCACCGTCGATTACGCCGAAAAGTTCTACGCAGCCGGCCGCATTCCGGGCGGTTTCTTCAAGCGTGAAGGCCGCCCGACCGAGAAGGAAACGCTGACGTCGCGCCTGATCGATCGTCCGATCCGTCCGCTGTTCCCCGATGGCTTCTACAACGAAGTCCAGGTGATTGTGCAGGTGCTGTCGCTGAATCCGGAAGTCGATGCCGACATTCCGGCCATGATCGGTGCATCGGCCGCGCTGGCCATCTCCGGCATCCCGTTCAGCGGCCCGATCGGCGCCGCCCGTGTCGGTTATGCCGATGGCCAGTACATCCTGAATCCGACGGCGACGCAACTCAAGACCAGCAAGCTGAATCTGGTGGTCGCCGGTACCGAAGCGGCCGTGCTGATGGTCGAGTCGGAAGCGATGGAACTGTCGGAAGAAGTCATGCTGGGTGCCGTCGTGTACGGCCACGAGCAGATGCAGGCTGCGATCAATGCGATCAACGAACTGGTCGAAGTCGCCGGCAAGCCGGAGTGGGACTGGCAACCTCCGTCGCGTGACGAAGCGCTGTGGACCAGCATCACCGGCATGGCCGAAGCAAAGCTTCAGGAAGCGTACCGCATCACCCAGAAGCAGGTCCGCAGCCAGCGCGTGAACGAGATCCGCAACGAAGTGGTCGCGGCGCTGACCGCCGACGCAGCCACGGCGCCGGACGTCAACACGATCAAGAACTATTTCTTCGACATGGAAGCGCGCATCGTTCGCAGCCGCATCCTGAACGGTGAGCCGCGCATCGACGGTCGTGACACGCGTACCGTACGCCCGATCGCGATCCGCAACGGCGTGCTGCCGCGTACCCATGGTTCCGCGATGTTCACCCGTGGCGAAACCCAGGCGCTGGTCATCGCCACGCTGGGTACCGGCCGCGACGAACAGATCATCGATGCGCTCGGTGGTGAATACCGCGACCGTTTCATGCTCCACTACAACATGCCGCCGTTCGCCACAGGGGAAACCGGCCGCTTCGGTGCGCCGAAGCGTCGTGAAATCGGCCATGGCCGTCTGGCAAAGCGCGCACTGATCGCTGTGCTGCCGCCGCCGGAAGAGTTCAGCTACTCGATGCGCGTGGTATCGGAAATCACCGAATCGAACGGTTCCTCGTCGATGGCGTCCGTCTGTGGCGGCTCGCTCGCACTGATGGATGCCGGCGTGCCGCTGAAGGCTCATGTCGCGGGCATCGCGATGGGTCTGATCAAGGACGGCAACCGCTTTGCGGTGCTGACCGACATCCTCGGCGACGAAGATCACCTTGGCGACATGGACTTCAAGGTGGCCGGTACCGACAGCGGCATCACCGCGCTGCAGATGGACATCAAGATTCAGGGCATCACCAAGGAAATCATGCAGGTCGCGCTGGCCCAGGCCCACGAGGCACGCAAGCACATCCTCGGCATCATGCAGCAGTCGATGAGCGGCGCACGCGAAGGCGTTTCGAACTACGCACCGCGTCTGCTGAACATGAAGATCAATCCGGAAAAGATCCGCGACGTGATTGGCAAGGGCGGCGCAGTCATCCGCGCGCTGACCGAGGAAACCGGTGCCACGATCGACATTTCCGATGATGGCAACATCACCATCGCGTCGGTGAACGCTGAGGCTGCCGAAGCCGCCAAGCGCCGCATCGAAGCGATCACGGCCGAAGTGGAAGTGGGCAAGGTGTATGACGGTACAGTGCTGCGCCTGCTCGATTTCGGTGCCATTGTCAGCGTGCTGCCCGGCAAGGATGGCCTGCTGCATATTTCGCAGATCGCCAACGAGCGCATCGCCAATGTTGCAGATCATCTGAAGGAAGGCCAGCAGGTGAAGGTGAAGGTGCTGGAGACTGACGAAAAGGGTCGAATCCGCCTGTCGATGAAGGCGCTGCTCGCGGCGACCGAGTCGAGCGACCAGCAAGGTTGATGCGGTGCGGGGCGTGACGGATTTTTCTTCATCCGCAGGCCCCGCAACCATTGACCGGAGCGGTTCCGGCCGGTAATATCTCGGCCTCTCGGGGTGTAGCGCAGCCCGGTAGCGCGCTTGCTTTGGGAGCAAGATGTCGGGGGTTCGAATCCCTCCACCCCGACCAGATGATCGGTCCGCAACGTCGTAACTTAGTACCTGCCCGTAGCTCAACTGGATAGAGCAACGGCCTTCTAAGCCGTAGGTTGCGGGTTCGATTCCTGCCGGGCAGGCCAAAAGCCTGAAAGTTTCAAGCGATTGTCGTTCGACAGTCGTTCCAGTGGTGGCTGTAGCTCAGTTGGTAGAGTCCCGGATTGTGATTCCGGTTGTCGTGGGTTCGAGTCCCATCAGCCACCCCATAATAAACAGCAGGTTACGAGAATTTCAGTCCTCGACCTGTTGATCCGGAAATTGCGTGCAGGCGCTGTGCAGGCATTAGCGACCAATCACCCGTGTGACTGCGTACATGTCCCGGATACGCTCGCCATGCCCCATATCGGATCGGTATTCCGGTTCTACTGAATATCTGTCACGTGATCCGTTCGCGTCCCGGCATGCCCGGCGGAAGCGTTCCGCCACGTGGTCCCGGCTACCACGCGGTTCATTGGGTAAGCTGATGTGTGATCAGCGCAAGCAATAAAAATTTCCGGAACTGCATGAACTCGATTTCATGAAAAATAATGATGTCGCGAGTGTATTGATCGTAGGTTGCGCTCCGCATCTGATGCTTGCTGCATCAAGAGTCTTTTCTCTGGCGAAGTTGACGTTTGATTGCGTAAGCACCAAGCGAACCTTGAAAGGGCACCGGTTCATCAGGTACTTTGAGCAATGCAGCCGGGATGCTCTGGTCGACAAGGTGCTGTCGGCCATCAGGGAAAATTCTTACAAGGCGGTAATCCTGAGTGATGACAGAACGATCAATCTGATTCTGGATTCGAATCTGTCGGTCGAGGACAAACTGGCTCTTCTTCCGGTGGTGTCCGTCGAGAATTTTTCGCACTTGTCGTCAAAAATCGGACTTGCACGGATTTTCGAACAATACGGGATCAAGTCTCCGGACTTTGCAGTTGTCGAAACCCGTCAACAACTTTCGGATGCCGTCTTGAGGATGGGATTCCCGCTGATAATCAAGGGTGACCGATCTGGTGGCGGAAAACAGACGCTGGATATCCTGAATGAATCGGATCTGAGCAGGGTTCTTGCCGGCTTTGATTTTTTTCCCGCAATCCTGCAACGGAAGGTGGCCGGAGATCTGATCGGAATCGAGGCGTTCTATCAGGACCGCCTATTGATCAGTTTCAGCTATTCGGAAGTTCTGCAAACGACCGGCAACGAATTCTCTCCTTCGGTTCTTCGGCATTATCATCAAACAGGTTCTATCGATCCGTCGGTCCAGCGAGAGCTTGAGGATATCGGGCGTGCGCTGGGCGCCGACGGATTCGCCAATATCAGCTGCATTCTGACGGAACAGAATGAGCGTCATTACTTCGAGGCGGACATGAGGCCGACCGCGTGGGTTGCGCACTCGAGCTACTTCGGTGACGACCTCGCGTCGAAAATAAGAACTTACCTGATGGACGGTATCCGTCAGGAAAACCTCTCCACTTTGGATGAACGCTATCCGGCGACGATAGAACTGCCGCTCTTCATCAGGATGAGACCCTGGGAGATACTTATCAACAGGTATTCGGTGTGGAAATACATATATTTCGATTCCGCCGTCGCCAGAATCTACCTGCGGAGCCTGAGAAGCTTCCTGCGAAATGCACTCACCCTGAAATCCGTCAGAAGGCATGTCCGGGATATTCTCGCGCCAGCGGCTCCCGACAAGATTTAGTGCCACTTCAGGTATCCGTGGTGCCCGGGCTCCCGGCAATCATTTCCCCCAAATCCCTCGTCGGCATCGCCATCGTCGGTGGTGCCAGAGGCGATCATCTTTCCAGGTTCGCATGTTCGATATCCGCCGCTGGCCGGCCTGGTGCGCCGCGGTTGGGGGCTGTCAGCCTGCCATGATTGATCTGCGTCATCACGCGTTCAGGCTGTGCTGGCGCCTCTCAGGGCATTCGCCATACTGAAAAGGTGCCGTTGGCGCCTTGGTTAAGCGTGTTCCATATCGACGACGGGTAGGTCATTCGCCATCAGCGCAACGCCTGTGCCCGAGCCTGAAGCAGCCTGGCTATACGGTACGTGCCTGCCGTCCTCGCACCGTCAATCGGAGAAACGGCGGCGAGGCGTCGTGTGCGCGGAGCGGGTCCGCTGTCCGGCAAGACGACGGGCGCGAGGTTTTTTTCCTTCATGCAGTTCAAGCGGTAGTCCAGACAAGGGAGTGCTCATCCATGAATACCGTTCGCGCACGCAACAAACCGACTGTGAAGGTGCTTGGCCTTGCTTCGCTGGCCATGCTGGGCTGCGCGCAGGCCTTTGCCGATTCTGTGGAGGTCAGCTGCGCCTATTCGTTCGGCAACGCGATCACCAGCAATGATCTGTATGCAGAGCACAGCATGTCGGTCAGCTGTGCGAACGCGCAGTTCGGCACGCTGACCAGCAGCGCCTATGTCGACGGCACGAAACTGGGGGCCTATGTCGGCATGGACTGGAACACTCTGCCGCCGGCGCACGCGCCGGACGAGTACGTCGCCACGGCAAGGGCCTATCTGATCGATACGCTGATCGTGCCGGGAGAGGGCGTGGGGACGATGACCATCAAACTGCCGGTTCATGGCACCAGCGCCGAATCGAACGACTTCAACCTGCTGACACTGGTTGGCGTTCAGACGGGGTCGGAGAGTGGCCCGTATGACGCCTGGAGCAAGTATTACGAAAGCGAGACGCAGGCAAGTTTCGACGATCTGAACACCATCACGTTGAGCATCCCGCTCGGACAGAAATTTCCGATCTTTGCGCAGATCGTGATCTGGGGCGGCAACGAGCGCTTCATCAGCGCCTATCAGGATGCCTACGCCGACTTCTTTCATACTGCCGAAATTTCGGTGACGCGGCTGCAGGACGCCACCGGCGCCGACATTCCGCTGTCGAGCCTGACTGCCGACAGCGCACGCCAGTTTGCTGCCGTCACGCCCGTGCCGGAGCCGGCTACGGGTTTGCTGTGGGCAGCGGGGCTGGCGGGTCTGCTGTTGCGGCGGCGGTGCAGCGTCGATCGCACCTGAGCGTTTGAGGGCGGGCCTGCGGGTTGCGGTGTCTCATGACGCCGCCAACCCGCGCTGTGTTACGAGGACTCAGGCCTTCTGTTCGCCGCCCAGTGCCTCGATCAGGTGATCGACCAGGCGTCCCAGTTCGCCGGTCATCAGCGCGAAATCGGTGTCGAAGCGTTCCGCCTCGTCGCTGCTGCCGTCCTGCGTTTCGGTCAGCACATCCAGCGGTGTGACGCGCTTGATAGCGAGGCTCTCGGTCAGCGTGAACGACACGCGGTCGGTCCAGGTCATCGCCAGCCGTGTGCACTGCTTGCCCGCATCGATATGGCGGCGCAGGTCGGCCGCGTCGAGCGCGTGGCGCACGTAGCGTACCGTGGCCTTGCTCTCGGTGGTCGAGCGCAGCTCGGTGTCCTGATCGACCGTGAAGCCGGCGGGCGCCTCGTCCGAGGCCAGCCAGGAGGTCATTGCGCCGACCGGCGACTGCGCGGTCTGCAGCGGGCGGGCGCCGAGGTTCTCGATGCTTTCGTTGAGCAGCTGCATCACTTCGTCGCCCTTGGCGCTGGCGGCGGCGTCGACCACGATGCGGCCGCGCACCGGATCGATCCACACCCGGGTGTCGCGCCAGATCGCGAACGCACGCGGCAGCAGTTCGTTGGTGATCGCGTCCTTGAGTTCGCGCATTTCCTTGCGCCCGGGCTTGTAACCCTGTTTTTCCTCGATCTCCTGGGCGCGCGCCCTGGCGACCTGGTTGATGACCGAGGCCGGCAACAGCTTCTTTTCGGTGCGCAGCGTGATCAGGAGCTGTCCGCCGACCGAATGTGCCAGCGCGCCGTCGTCGCGCGGCGAAATCCAGCCCATGCGCTGCAGCTCGATGCTGCTGCCCGGCTGAAATGCCTTGGCGGCGAGCTTTTCATCGAGCTGTTCGGGCGCCAGGGGGAACGGGGCGGCGAGGCGGTAGATCTGGAGGTTCTTGAACCACATGGCGTCGGAAAAAAGTAGCGGAGTCTACACGAGCGGCTGCCGCTACCGTGTCGGACAAACGCGTGTCAGGATCGACGGCGACGCACCATTGCATGCAAACTAGAGGGCTGTCCGCGCGGCCGCGTTGCCGCGCCGCGCAATCCGCCCAACCATTCAGAGTCCGATGAGCAAACCCAGCAGCTACAACGCATCCGAGATCCAGGTGCTCGAGGGCATCGCGCCGATCCAGAAGCGGCCCGACATGTACACGCGGACCGAAAGTCCGAACCACATCATCCAGGAAATGATCGACAACGCCTGCGACGAAGCGCAGGGTGGTTTCGCCGATCAGCTGCAGGTGGTGATGCACGCCGACGGCTCGGTGTCGGTCGAGGACAACGGACGCGGCATTCCGGTCGACATCCATCCGACCAAGGGTGTGCCGGCCATCGAAGTCATCTTCACCATCCCGCATTCGGGCGGCAAGTTCGAAGGCAAGGCCTACAAGATCGCCGGTGGTTTGCACGGTGTCGGCGTGACCGTCACCAATGCGCTGTCGACCCGGCTCGACGCCACGGTCAAGCGTGGCGGGCGCGAATACGCTATCCGCTTCGACCATGGCATCTCGCAGGGGCTGACCGAAGTCGGCGCCTGCCCGAAGTCGCACACCGGCACACGCGTGCGCGCCTGGCCGGATGCCCGCTACTTCGGCAGCGCGAAGATCCGTCGCGCCGACATCGAACACCTGTTGCGGGCGCGCAGCGCCATGCTGCCCGGCGTGCGCATCCACTTCACGGATGAGGAAAGCGGCGACACGCGCGAATGGCACTACACCAGCGGTCTTGAAGGCTATCTGCGCGAACAGCTGGCGCCGGCGACCGGCGACGCACGGCACGAACTGTTCTGCGGCTCGCGCAGCGCGATTCCGGGCTACGACGAGGGCGAGGGCGCCGAATGGGCGATCGGCTTCGTCGAAGGCGCGTCGGTGCGCGAGTCCTTCGTGAACCTGATCCCGACGCCGGGTGGCGGCATGCACGAGTCGGGCATGCGGCAGGCGCTGTTCGAATCGGTGAAGGACTACGCGACCCACCACGGCCTGATGCCGGCCAAGCTGGCGCTGCAGTCCGAAGACGTCTCGCATCATGCGAGCTATGTGCTCAGCGCGCGCGTGCTGGAACCACGCTTCCAGGGACAGACCAAGGACAAGCTGAACAACCGCGAGGCGGTCAAGCTGGTGTACGAGTCGATCAAGGACACGCTGGACCGCTGGCTGAACGATCACGCGACCGAAGCACAGCGAATCGCCGGCTTGGCGATCAGGAGTGCGCAGACCCGCGCGCGCGCCGGCAAGGTGGTGGAGAAGCGCTCCGGCTCCGGCGTCACGCTGCTGCCGGGCAAGCTGACCGACGCCACCGGCAATTCGCCGGAGCAGAACGAGATCTTCCTGGTCGAGGGCGATTCGGCCGGCGGCAGCGCCAAGCAGGCGCGCGACCGGCAGTTCCAGGCGGTGCTGCCGTTGCGCGGCAAGGTGCTCAACACCTTCGAGATCGACGCCTCGGAAATCTTCGCCAACAACGAGGTGCACGACATCGCGGTGGCGCTGGGCATAGACCCGCACAAGCCGGACGCGCCAGACGCGGTGCTGGATGGTCTGCGCTACCACAAGATCATCATCCTGTCGGACGCCGACGTCGATGGCGCGCACATCCAGACGCTGCAGCTCACGCTGTTCCTGCGCCATTTCCCGCGGCTGATTGCGCGCGGCCACATCTACATCGGCCAGCCGCCGCTGTACTGCATCAAGATCGCACCGACCAAGACGCGCCCGGCGCGTCGGCTCTATGCGCTGGACGAGGCCGAACGCGACAGCATGCTCGACGGCCTGATCGCCGACGGCATCAGCGAGAGCGCGCTGACCGTGAGCCGCTTCAAGGGCCTGGGCGAGATGAATCCGGATGAGCTGAAGGAAACCGCGATGAATCCGGAAACGCGCCGGCTCATCCGCATCACGCCGGGCGCCGATCCGGATGTGGTGATGAACACCTTCACCATGCTGATGGGCAAGAAGGAAGCCGAACGCCGTCGCCGCTGGATGGAACTGGAAGGCGACAAGGTCGTGCCCGACGCGTAAGCGGGTTTGCGCAGCGTGGGGTGGGCACAGCGAAGCCCGACAAACCGGCGTGGCACGATGGGTGCGGGTTGCCGTTGGGCGTCGGTTCGCTCCCCTGACCTGCCAAATGTGAAATGAATCATCGGAGTACCTGAGTTGAGCGAAAGCCTGTTCGAACCTGAAATCGACGACGTGCCGATCGACGCGCACGCGTCGCAGGCCTATCTGACCTACGCCATGAGCGTGGTCACCTCGCGCGCGCTGCCGGGGCTGGAAGACGGCATGAAGCCGGTGCAGCGG
>DATCUL010000086.1:0-5663 GCA_036567405.1 Methyloversatilis sp.
CAACCACACGTTCCGAGATCAGGATCGAGTCTTCGAAGTTGTAGCCGTTCCACGGCATGAACGCGACCAGCATGTTCTGGCCCAGCGCCAGTTCGCCCAGATCGGTCGAAGCGCCGTCGGCCACCACATCGCCCTTGGCGATGATGTCGCCGCTCTTCACGACCGGACGCTGGTTGATGTTGGTGTTCTGGTTGGAGCGGGTGTACTTCACCAGATTGTAGATATCGACGCCGACTTCACCGGCCACGGTCTCGTCGTCATTGACGCGCACCACGACGCGGTTCGCATCGACATAGTCGACCACGCCTCCGCGCAGCGCCTGCACCGCGGTACCCGAGTCGACCGCGACGGTGCGCTCGATTCCGGTACCGACGAAAGCCTTTTCCGGACGCAGGCAGGGCACAGCCTGACGCTGCATGTTGGCGCCCATCAGCGCGCGGTTCGCGTCGTCGTGCTCGAGGAACGGAATCAGCGAGGCCGCAACCGACACGATCTGACCCGGCGCGATGTCCATGTACTGGACCTGGTCGGGCGTCGACAGCATGAATTCGCCCTTGTGGCGGCAGGACACCAGTTCGTCCGACAGCCCGCCCTGCTCGTCCAGAGACGCGTTCGCCTGAGCGATCACGTACTTTCCTTCCTCGATTGCCGACAGGAAGTCGATCTGCTCGGTGACACGGCTGTTTTCCACACGGCGATACGGCGTTTCGAGGAAGCCGTACTTGTTGGTGCGGGCATACAGTGCGAGCGAGTTGATCAGACCGATGTTCGGACCTTCCGGCGTTTCGATCGGGCACACGCGGCCGTAGTGCGTCGGATGCACGTCGCGCACCTCGAAGCCGGCACGCTCGCGCGTCAGACCGCCCGGGCCCAGTGCGGATACGCGACGCTTGTGCGTGATTTCCGACAGCGGGTTGGTCTGGTCCATGAACTGCGACAGCTGACTGGAGCCAAAGAATTCCTTGATCGCGGCGCTGATCGGCTTGGCGTTGATCAGGTCATGCGGCATCAGGTTGTCCGACTCGGCCTGGCTCAGGCGTTCCTTGACTGCACGTTCAACACGCACCAGACCGGCGCGGAACTGGTTTTCGGCCAGTTCGCCGACCGAACGCACACGACGGTTGCCGAGGTGGTCGATGTCGTCGATTTCGCCCTTGCCGTTGCGCAGATCGACCAGGATGCGGATGACGTCAACGATGTCCTCGTTCGACAGCGTCGCGGCACCTTCGATCGCATCGCGGCCGACACGGCGGTTGAACTTCATGCGGCCCACTGCCGACAGGTCGTAGCGTTCTTCCGAATAGAACAGACCGTGGAACAGCGTTTCCACTGCATCTTCCGTCGGCGGCTCGCCCGGACGCATCATGCGGTAGATGGCGACACGCGCCTGCCACTGGTCGACGGTTTCGTCGGTACGCAATGTCTGCGAAATGTAGGGACCGCGATCGAGGTCGTTGACGTACAGCGTGGCGATCTCGCCGACGCCGGCCACCGACAGCTTGGCCAGCAGCTCTTCGGTGATTTCGTCGTTGCAATTGGCCAGGATTTCGCCGCTTTCCTGATCGACCACTGCAGTCGCCACGACGCGGCCGACCAGAAAGTCCTCCGGCACGACGATGCTGTCGGTGCCCGACTCGGCCAGTTCGCGGATGTGCTTGGCGGTGATGCGCTTGTCCCTGGCCACCACGGTCTTGCCGGTGCCATCGACGATGTCGAACTTCGCCACCTCGCCGCGCAGGCGTTCCGGCACCAGCTTCATCTGGATGCCGCCCTTGGCCGACAGGTCGAAGGCATCGAATTCGAAGAAGGTCGACAGGATCTGTTCCGGCGTCATGCCGATGGCCTTCAGCAGGATCGTGACCGGCATCTTGCGGCGACGGTCGACGCGGAAGTACAGGTAATCCTTCGGATCGAATTCGAAATCGAGCCAGGAACCGCGGTAGGGGATGATCCGCGCCGAGAACAGCAACTTGCCCGAGCTGTGCGTCTTGCCGCGGTCGTGCTCGAAGAACACGCCGGGCGAACGGTGCAGCTGACTGACGATGACACGCTCGGTGCCGTTGATGACGAAGGAACCGGTGGTCGTCATGAGCGGAATCTCGCCCATGTACACTTCCTGTTCCTTCACTTCCTTGATCGTTTCCTTCGGCGCTTCGCGGTCCATGATGACCAGACGCACGCGCGCGCGCAGCGGGCTGGCAAAGGTCAGACCGCGCTGATGACACTCCTTCACGTCGAACGCGGGTTCGCCCAGCATGAAATGCACGAACTCGAGTCGGGCATTGCCGGAATGCGAACTGATCGGGAAGATCGACGTGAACGCAGCCTGCAGCCCCTGATTGCGGCGGGCGTCCGGCGGAATCTCCGCCTGCAGGAACTGCGTATAGGACTCGAGCTGGGTCGCCAGCAGGAAAGGCACGTCGAGTACCGCATCACGCTTGGCAAAGCTCTTGCGGATGCGCTTCTTCTCGGTGTAGGTGTAGGCCATGAAATCTCCAGGCATAGAGTGCGATGGCCGGGGAGAAACGGTCTGCACGCCACCCGGCGCACACCCCGTCTTCACCACGGAATGCGATCAGGACAGCGTTACCGGCGGTTGGCCTCTACCAACCCCTGGGCTGACAACGAAAGCGCGGGCAGGAACACCCGAGGCGGGACTTTCGTTCGACCGGAAACGGTCTTCCGTGATCGCTTCGGAAGACAAGGGAAACACGTTTGTTCGACGCGCTTTCCTGGTATCCCCAAACGACAACGGGAGCGCGGCCCGAAAGCACGCACTCCCGCCCACCAGATCGGAATTACTTGATCTCGACCTTGGCGCCAGCTTCTTCCAGCTGCTTCTTCAGTGCTTCTGCGTCGGCCTTGGGGATGGCTTCCTTGACCGGCTTCGGAGCGCCGTCGACCAGATCCTTGGCTTCCTTCAGGCCCAGGCCGGTAACTGCACGCACGACCTTGATGACTTCAACCTTCTTCTCGCCGGCGGCCTGCAGCACGACGGTGAATTCGGTCTTCTCTTCAGCCGGGGCGGCAGCGGCAGCAGCCGGTGCAGCGACGGCGACGGAAGCAGCGGCGGCGGACACGCCGAACTTCTCTTCCAGATCCTTGATCAGCTGCGACAGTTCCAGCACGGACAGCGCTGCGATTGCTTCGATGATGTCTTCTTTGCTAACGGCCATTTCTAAACTCCTGTTTCATGCACCGTGAATTTTGAATCCAGTGGTGCGGGATGTTTGTCTGATATTTCGTGACGCCTGAACTTAAGCAGCCTGCTTTTCGCGGTCGTCGCGCAGCGCGGCGAGGGTACGGACGAACTTGCCCGGAACCTCGTTGAGCGTCTGTGCAAACTTCGCGATCGGGGCCTGCATCGTGCCCAGAAGTGTTGCGAGCAGTTCTTCGCGGCTCGGCATGGAGGCCAGTGCCTTGACGCCGTTGGCATCGAGCACATGATTGGCCAGCGCACCGCCCTTGATGACCAGCTTGTCGTTACCCTTGGCGAAATCCTGAATGACCTTTGCCGCCGATACCGGATCGGCAGACATGCCGTACATCAACGGCCCGGTCATTTCCTTCGCCAGCCCCTCGAAAGGGGTACCCGCAACAGCGCGACGTGCCAGCGTGTTCTTCAGAACACGCAGGTACACACCCTGCGCACGGGCCTGGGCACGCAAACGCGTGACATCGCCCACTTCCAGACCGCGGTTCTCGGCGATCACGATCACCTGCGCGCCCGCAACTTCAGCGGATACGCCGGCAACGACTTCCTTCTTCTGATCGAGATTGAGTCCCAAGGTCTACTCCCATGATTACGGTCGCCGGGCACACATCGCTGCCCACCCGGCGAACCACCTGCGGCGACCGTATCAGGAGAAGAAACTGTCCGTGAGGACAACATCCATCCTGTGTCGGGTTACGCCATCTGCGCAGGCGGGGCTTGCACCCCATTACGCCCTTGCGGGCACCTGCGGTCTTTGACAACCCGTCACCCCGTACAGGCGATGACGGCCCAAAGTCCATTGCGCGTCCGGCCTGGCCGGACGCAAATCCTGTTACTGCACCGAAGCCTGATCGACGCGGATGCCGACGCCCATCGTGGTGGTCACCGACACCTTGCGCAGGTAGACACCCTTGGCAGCAGCCGGACGAGCCTTGTTCAGCGCGTCGATCAGCGCCTTGATGTTGCTGGTCAGCTGATCGGCGGAGAACGATGCGCGGCCGACGGTACATTGAATGATGCCGCCCTTGTCGGTGCGGTACTGCACCTGACCGGCCTTGGCGTTCTTGACCGCGGTTGCAACATCCATGGTCACGGTGCCGACCTTCGGGTTCGGCATCAGGCCACGCGGGCCGAGAATCTGACCCAGCGCGCCAACCACGCGCATCGCGTCCGGCGTGGCGATCGCCACGTCGAAGTTGAGATTGCCTTCCTTGACCTGGGCGGCGAGGTCGTCGAAACCGACGACGTCGGCGCCGGCCGCCTTGGCTTCATCAGCCTTGGCACCCTGCGCGAACACGGCCACGCGGACCGACTTGCCGGTACCCGCAGGCAGCACGACGGAACCGCGCACCAGCTGGTCCGACTTCTTCGCATCGATGCCGAGATTGACGGCCAGATCGACGGATTCGTCGAACTTGGCATTCGCCACTTCCTTCACCAGCGCCAGCGCCTCGGCCAGCGGGTAGCTACGGGTGCGATCGACCTTGGCGCGCAGCGCCTGCATACGCTTGGACAGCTTCGCCATGATTAAAGCCCCTCCACCGTGATGCCCATGCTGCGGGCAGAACCAGCGATCGTGCGCACGGCGGCGTCGAGATCACCGGCGGTCAGATCCTTGTTCTTCACTTTTGCAATTTCTTCGAGCTGGGCGCGGGTCACCTTGCCCACCTTGTCGGTGTGCGGCTTGGGCGAACCCTTGGTGATGCCGGCAGCCTTCTTGATCAGAATGGTCGCCGGGGGCGACTTCATCACGAACGTGAACGACTTGTCCGCATAGGCGGTGATCACGACAGGAATCGGCAGACCCGGTTCCATGCCCTGGGTCTGCGCATTGAATGCCTTGCAGAACTCCATGATGTTCAGACCGCGCTGACCCAGCGCGGGACCGATCGGGGGCGACGGATTCGCCTTCCCGGCCGGCACTTGCAGCTTTACGTAGCCGACGATTTTCTTCGCCATGATGACTCCATGTGTGAGTGTTAGCGTGACGCCCGGCCGTTCGGCCAGTCATCACTCCTCGCCCGGCACAACAGCACCGGAAACAATCACGCGGCGAACCCGCGAGGGCGTCGCCGCGTACCTGGACGACACCCTGCGGTGCCGCCCGAAACCTTAAGGTCAGACCTTCTCGACCTGCGAAAACTCGAGCTCGACCGGCGTGGCGCGACCGAAGATGGTCACCGACACGTGCAGGCGGCTCTTGTCGTAGTTGACGCTTTCCACCGAACCATTGAAATCGGTAAACGGACCTTCCTTGACGCGCACATACTCACCCACCACAAATTCAACCTTGTGGCGCGGCTTGTCGGTACCTTCCTGCATCTGGTTGACGATCTTCATCACCTCGGCCTCGGAGATGGGGGCGGGGCGATTCTTTGCGCCACCCACGAATCCAGTCACCTTGTTGGTGTGCTTGACCAAATGCCAGGTGTCATCGTCCATGACCATT
>DATCUL010000087.1:0-4593 GCA_036567405.1 Methyloversatilis sp.
CGTGGCGCCCTGCGCGTCACCTTCTGGGGTGCGGCGGCGATGGCGCTGACCGCGCTGGTCGGTTCCTGGTTCGGCGTCAGCACGGGTTGAACGGGAACGCCTGGAAAAGGCGGGAGCGTCATCCATGGCGTGGGACAGGCAAGCGGGACAGCAAGTGGGAGCGTCGCCCCCGCCGGGGGCGCGCACTGAACTGGCCGGGTCAAGGCACCGATCGCGGCGGGGGCGACGCTTCCGCGAAAACATCACCCTTCCCGCGCTCATCGCATGCCATGGGGCTCCGAGAGCTGCATCAGTGCGGAAATGGATGGCGCCAGTAGCCCCAGGGGTAGCCGCCCGGATACATCGGATAGCCGTACATCCACATCCGGTCGCGCTCGCGCATGGCTTCGCGCGCGCGCTCGGCTTCGATCAGCGTCTGCTGCATGTGGTCGATCACCTCGTCCGCCACGCCCTGTTCGTGCAGGCGTGCCAGTTCGGATGCCTTCAGAGGGTAGAGCGCGCGGCTTTCGTCGAGGCGCCGGATGATGTCATCCGGCGTCAGCCCGTCCTTTGACATCTGCACGATCTCGTCGAGTGTCGGCGCAGGCGGCAGCGGCGGCACGCTGACGCAGCCTGCGACGCCGAGCGCCAGCGCGCCGGCCAGCAGCCGCTGTCGGATTACTCCATGGGGCATGCCGATGTCTCCGCTGTCTGCAATGACGGTTGGAGTCATCCATGTACCGGCGAGTTCGCGTCCTCGCCGAACAGCCGCGTCCAGACGGCGCTGATTGCGGCGCGCTCGGCGACGACCTCTTCCGGCGCCACCCGGGCCTTGGGTGCGTCGTTCAATCGCAGCCCGTGTTGCAGCCGGCGCAGGCTGCGGTAGGCATTGCCGGCGGCGACCGCGTCGAGCGCCGGCAGCAGACCGACCTGGGCGGCGATGCGCAGCAGCGCGATGTTGCCGAGGTTGCCGGTCAGTTCCGGGTAGGTGTGCGCATACGCAAGCACCAGATACTGCACCGCGAATTCCAGATCGATCAGGCCGCCGGCATCGTGCTTGATGTCGAACAGTTCGGACTTGTTGGAATGTCCGTCGCGCATCTTGTGCCGCATGTCGAGCACTTCGCGGCGCAGCGTGTCGATGTCGCGCGGGCTCATCAGCACCTCGCGGCGGATCGCCTCGAACTGCGCGCCGACCGCGGCGTCGCCGGCCGAGAAGCGGGCGCGGGTCAGAGCCTGGTGTTCCCACACCCAGGCCGATTTCTGCTGGTAGTCGCGGAAGGCCTCGACCGAACTGACCAGCAGCCCGGATTCGCCGTTCGGACGCAGCCGGGTGTCGGTCTCGAACAGGATGCCGGCACTGGTGTGGCTGGACAGCCAGGTCAGCAGGCGCTGCGCCAGCCGGGCGTAGGTTTCCTGCGCCGATTCGTGCGGATCGTCGAACAGGAAGATCACGTCCAGATCGGACGCGTAGCCGAGTTCCTTGCCGCCCAGCTTGCCGTAGGCGATGACGGCGAAGCGCGGCACCTCGCAGTGCCGCCGGTTGAGCTTGCGCCAGCAGTAATCCAGCGTCACGCGCAGCATCACGTCGGCCAGTGCCGACAGATGGTCGGACAGATGCTCGACCGACAGCTCGCCGGCCAGGTCGCGCGCCAGCAGCCGGAATACCTGGGCATGGTGGGCGTCGCGCATGGTGTCCATCTGGCGCTCGGTGTCGTCGTCCACTTCATCGAGCTGGCCGCGCAGCGCCGTCTCGAAGGCCGGCCAATCGGGTTCGGCGGTCAGCAGCCGGGCGTCGAGCAGTTCGTCGAGCAGGATGGGGTGACGCACCAGATAGCCGGCCGCCCAGCTCGATGCCCCGATCAGCCGCGCGACCTGGCCGAGCGCCTGCGGAAACTCGGCCAGCAGTGCCAGATAGGCGGCGCGCCGGCTGATCGATTCGAGCAGGTCCAGCCCGCGCAGTGCGGTGGCGGTCGGGTTCGGCGTGCCGGCACAGGCGTCGAGCAGCTTGGGTACCAGCACGTCGACGCGGGTGCGCGACTTGTCAGGCAGCTGCCGGTAGCGGCTGCCTGACTTGAACGCGGCCAGCCGGTTCGCCAGTTCGCCGGCATCGGCGAAGCCCATGCCGGCGAGCGCGCCCTGGCATTCGTCGGTCCGGTCGGCGTCCTGCCAGATGGCGCGCGGCCGGGGCGCATCCGCTTCCTGGGCGCCGAACACGGCCTCGAAATGGCGGCTCACGTGGCCGCGATGCCGGTCCAGCTCGGCCAGCAGCCCTGCGTAGTCGTCGAAGCCCATGGCCGAGGCGATCAGTGCCTGATCCTCGATGCTGCCCGGCAGCTTGTGCGTCTGCGCATCCTCGACATACTGCAGGCGGTGCTCCAGCCGGCGCAGGAATACGTAGGCCGACTGCAGCTGTCCGACCGTTTCGGCGGTCAGCACGCCGCGCATTTCCAGCCGGTCGAGTACCTTCTGCGTCGGCCGGATCTGCAGCGCGCTCTCGCGACCGCCGCGGATCAGCTGGAATACCTGGGCGATGAATTCGATCTCGCGGATGCCGCCCGGCCCGAGCTTGATGTTGTCGGCCATGTCGCGCCGCGCGACTTCGCGCCGGATCTGCGCGTGCAGGTCGCGCATCGCGTTGATGGCACCGAAATCGAGATATTTGCGGAATACGAAGGGCTTGCGCAGCGCCTCCAGCTCGTCGTGCCGGCCGCCGGTCAGCGCGCGCGCCTTGATCCAGGCGTAGCGTTCCCACTCGCGGCCCTGGGTGACGAAGTAGTTTTCCAGCATGTCGAAGCTGGCCGCCAGCGGGCCCGAGTCACCGTTCGGACGCAGCCGCATGTCGACGCGGAACACGAAGCCGTCGGCGGTCACCTCCGCCAGCAGTTCGATCACCTTGCGGCCGAGCCGGTTGAAGAAATCGAAGTTGTCGATGCGCTTGCCCGGGCCGGTAGGCGTTTCGCCGTCCGTTTCGCCGGCTTCCGGATAGATGAAGATGAAATCGACGTCGGAACTGACATTGAGCTCGCGCCCGCCCAGCTTGCCCATGCCGATGCAGATGAAGGGCTGCACCGCGTTGTCGGTTTCCCCGCGCGGCTCGCCGAAACGCTCCACCAGCGCGGTGCGGGCCTGATCGGTGGCGACGCGCACGGTCAGTTCGGCCAGCAGGGTCATGCCTTCGGTCACTTCGTCCAGTTCCGCCAGTCCGTTCAGGTCGCGCACGATCAGGTGAGCCATCGTGCGGGCGCGCAGGCGGCGCAGTGCCGATTTCAGCGCCGCCTCGTCGCCCTGCTCGAACGGCGTCTCGGCCAGCCATTCCTCGAGCACGGTGGCACTCGCATGTGCCTGCAGCGTGGTGCCCAGCGCTTCGGCCATTTCCGGGCGCGCCGCGAGCAGGCGGGTCAGATAGCGGCTGTGACGGCAGGCGTGTGCAATGGCGGCGGAGGCGTCCATGAAGGTCTTCTTTCTTGCAGGGCAACGATTATCGTGGAACCCGCCGGGCCGCGCGAATGTAAGTCCGGGATTACAAAGCACGATCCGTGCTGCGTTGCGGGTAAACTCCGTCATCGTCCCACATACGCAGTCAGGCAGTTCTTGATTGCACGCATAGATCTTGTCCGACTACTCCTCCGCAGAAATCGTCCCGCAGGCCCGGCCCGGCCCGCCCGGAGTCAGTCGGCCCTTGTGGCGCCGCATGGCCAGCCGCGCGCTCGGCTGGGGGCTGGTCGTCTATATCGCGTGCGCCTGCGTGGTGCTGGGGGCGCGTCAGTTCCTGCTGCCGCGTGTCGATAGTTACCGACCGCAGATCGAGCGTGCGCTGGGCGATGCGCTCGAGCGCCAGGTCCGCATCGATGCGCTGAGCGCCAACTGGGCCGGCCTGCATCCGCATCTGGCGCTGCGCGGCCTGACCTTGCTCGACGCGGCCGGACAGCCGGCGCTGCGGCTGGAGCAGGTCGATGCCGCGCTCGGTTTTTCGTCGCTGGTGCGCGGTCGCCTGCACCTGCACAGGCTGGACATCAACGGTCCGGAACTGCAGGTCCGCCGTGACGCCGCCGGCGTGCTGCATGTGGCCGGACTGGCGCTGCAGCAGGACGGCCAGCAGGGCGGTTTCGTGCGCTGGCTGCTGTCCCAGGGACAGATCAACATCCGCGATGCCAGCGTCGAATGGCGCGACGACCTGCGGCCGGCAGCGCCGCCGCTGCAACTGTCGCAGGTCAATCTGCGGCTCGACAATTCCGGTCACGACCATCAGTTCGGACTGTCGGCACAACCGCCGAGCGAACTGGCGCAGCGGCTGGACCTGCGCGGCGACGTGCACCTGCCGGACAAGGCCGACCTGACGACCGCGTCCGGTGAGCTGTTTGTGTCGCTCGAAGGCGCGGACATGGCGGTATGGCAGGCCTGGATCGACTACCCGGTGGAATTGCCGCAGGGCCGGGGCGCGGCACGGGCGTGGGCCCGCTTCGACGGCGCGACGCTGACCGAGGTCACCGGCGAACTGGCGCTGGCCGACGTGCAGCTGAGGCTGGCGCCCGAACTGCCCCGGCTGGAACTGGTCAGCCTGTCCGGTCGCATCACGGCAGAACACCTGAGCCGTACCCAGGTCAAGGCGAG
>DATCUL010000088.1:0-2744 GCA_036567405.1 Methyloversatilis sp.
CTGCGCGCTGCTGCCGCATGCATCCCATCTGCCCGGCTGGCTCGACGCGGTCGCCACGCTGCTGTTCACCTGGCGGGTGGCGCAGTTGCAGCTGCGCTGGCCCGGCGTCAGCGGCCCCGTGAAGCTGCTGGTCATCGTCGCCTGCTGCGCCGGCGTGACGCTGACTTTCGGGCATCTGTTCGGCCGCGAACCCGGCGTCGCCCTGCTCGCACTGCTGCTGATGCTCAAGCTGCACGAACTGCGCAGCGAGCGCGACGGACACGCTGTCGTGCTGCTCGGCTACTTCATGCTGCTGGCTGCTTTACTTTATTCGCAGACACCGGTCATGGCGGCCATGCTGGCGCTGTCGATGACCATCATCACTGCGGCACTGATCGCACTCGCCGGCCCGCCGGCGCCGGTCCCTGCCCTGCTGCGCCAGTCGGCGTGGATGCTGGCGCAGGCACTGCCTTTCATGCTGGTGCTGTTCGTGCTGTTCCCGCGCGTGCCGGGCCCCCTGTGGGGCCTGCCGCTGGATGCATACGGCAGCACCAGCGGCCTGTCCGACAACATGTCGCCCGGCTCGATCTCGCAGCTCAGCCTGTCCGGCGAGATCGCCTTCCGCGTCCGCTTCGACGGTGACACGCCTGCCACGCGCGAGCTCTACTGGCGCGGTCCGGTGCTGAGCCGTTTCGATGGCCGTACCTGGCGTCAGGGTGATGCGGCACGGCATTTCAGCGACCACCCGTCGCCGCTGCCCGGCGTTGCCGTCGGTTATGAAGTGACGCTGGAAGCCAACAGCAGGAACTGGCTGTTCGCGCTGGAAACCGTGTCGGCGCTGCCTGCCGGCGCCCGCATCTCGGACGACGGTCAGGTGCTGTCGGGCGAAGTCGTGCGCAGCCGGCGACGCGACCGCTTTGAATCTGTCCTGGCCACACGGCGGGGTGACAGGGAACGGGATGCCTATCTTCAGGCGGCTCTGAAACTGCCGGCCGACGGCAACCCGCGGGCACGCGATCTGGCGCGCCAGCTGCGCACGCAGGCCGGCGCACCGGACACCACCGTCGACGCCGCGCTGCAGTTGTTCCGGCGCGAACCCTTCGTCTACACGCTGAAACCGCCGCTGCTCGGCACCGATGCCATAGACGAATTCCTGTTCGACACGCACCGCGGTTTCTGCGAGCACTATGCCGGCGCCTTCGTGTTCCTGATGCGCGCCGCCGGCATTCCCGCGCGTGTGGTCACCGGCTACCAGGGCGGCGAACGCAACAGCGTCGACGACTACCTCGTGGTACGCCAGTCCGACGCCCATGCCTGGGCCGAGGTGTGGCTGCGCGGCGAAGGCTGGCGCCGGGTGGACCCGACGGCCGCAATCCTCCCGTCGCGCGTCGAACGCGGGCTGGCGGACATGGCTGCCGGCGAGCCGGTGCCCTTCGTCGCGCGCGTCGATACCGGTTGGCTGCGCACACTGCGCCACCGCTGGGAGGCAACGAACAACGCGTGGAATCAGTGGGTGCTGTCCTACGACCAGCAGAAACAGCGCGAACTGCTGAGCCGGCTCGGCATGCCGGCGCCGGACTGGCGCGCGATGACGGCCTGGATGGCGTCGCTGTGTGCGCTGCTCGCGCTGGCATTGACCGCATGGGCGCTGCGCAGGGCGAGCCCGGACGACGCCCTGGCGCGGGCCTGGTCGGACATCGACCGGACATTGCGCGATTCGGGCCTGGGCCGGGAACCGTGGGAGGGTCCGAGGGACTACGCGGCTCGTATCGCCCGCATGCGCCCCGATCTTGCGAACGAAGTCTCGCTCGCGTGTAGACTTTACGCGGACGCCCGCTATGGCAACGCACCGCATGCCCCGGCAGTCCGGGAACTCAGGGCCAGCGCCCGCGCGCTGCGCCGCAAACGAATGCCACCCACTTCATGACCTCAAGCCCCACCTCTCGTCACGCCTCGTTCGAACACCAGGCATCCCGCCGCAACTTCCTGCTGGGTTGCGGCGCGGTGCTGCTTTCGCCGCGACTGCAAGCGCAGTCGGACGCAGGCGGCGGCTCGTTCGCCGACCGGGACGACGTCAGAGCCTTCTGCAGCGAACTGGCAGCAGAACAGGGCTTCGATGAAGCGTGGCTGCTCGGACAGTTCGCGCCGGTGCAGGCAGTGCCACGCGTGATCCAGCTGATCCGCCCGCCATCCAGCCCGACGGTGCGCTCGTGGGCGCGTTATCGCAGCCGTTTCGTCGAGCCGCTGCGCATCCGCGAGGGCCGTGCCTTCCTGAACGAGTACGCGGCAAGCTTCCAGCGCGCCGAGCAGTTCTACGGCGTGCCGCCCGCCATCGTCGCCGCCATCATCGGCGTCGAAACCATCTATGGCCGTCACACCGGCGACTTCGAACTGCGCAGCGCACTGGCAACGCTGGCATTCGATTACCCGCCACGCGCTGAACTGTTCCGGCGCGAACTGGGCGAACTGTTCCTGCTCGCTCGCGAGCAGGGTCGCGATGTGGCGGATTACCGCGGTTCCTACGCCGGCGCGCTCGGCTATCCGCAGTTCCTGCCCAGCAGCTGGCGCCGCTACGCGGTCGATTTCGATGGCGACGGCCGGACCGACCTGATCAACAGCCCTGTCGATGCCATCGGCAGCGTCGCCGCCTATCTGCACCAGCACGGCTGGGAACCGGGCGAACCCGTTGTGCAGCGCGTGCTGGTCGACACCGGCACGGTCGCACCGCTGATCGAATCGGGCATCGAACCTGTCCTCACTGGCGA
>DATCUL010000089.1:0-7375 GCA_036567405.1 Methyloversatilis sp.
GTGATCGAACACGCGATCGCCCGCCACGGCGACCTGCCGGTCATCGTCGCCGGCTTTTCCTTCGGCGCCTTCGTCGCCACCCGCGTGGCCGACGCGCTGGCGGCGCAGGGCCGGCCGGTCGCCGGCATGGTGCTGGTCGGGCTGGCGACCGGCTCGATCGAAGGCATCCGTCACTACGAACCGGGCCCGGTGCGCGACGACGCGCTGGTGATCCACGGCCAGCACGACGAGGTCGTGCCGCTGGCCAGCGTGCTGGCCTGGGCGGCGCCGCAGCACCTCGCGGTATCGGTGATCGGCGACACCGGCCACTTCTTCCACGGCAAGCTGCACATGCTCCGCGTGCTGGTCGAGCGCTGGTGGCGCGCAACCGCACCGGCCGGCAGCTAGGGCACAACCATGCTGCTGGTGCTGACCACACTGCCGGACGAGGACACGGCGCGCCGCATCGCACGCGACATGGTGGAACGCGGGCTGGCCGCCTGTGTCAGCATCGGCGCACCGGTCCGGTCCATCTACCGGTGGCGGGGCGGGATCGAGGAGGCGCTCGAGATTCCGCTTACCTTCAAGGTCGCCGATGCCTGCTACGAGGCGCTGGAGCAGGCGCTGCGTGCGGCCCACCCCTACGAACTGCCCGAAATCGTTGCGCTGCCGGTCGACCGCGGACTGGACGCCTACCTGCACTGGGTCGATGAAACGACTGGAACCCGATGATCCGCAAAATGTTTTCCTGGCTGCTGTTCTGCGCGCTGCTGGCTGGCGTGCCGGCGCATGCCGAACCTGAACTGCTGCCGCTCGAACAGGCCTTCCGTCTGTCGGCACAGGTGATCGACCGCGGTTCGGTCGAGGTGAGCTTCGACATCGCTGACGGCTATTACCTTTACCGCGACAAGCTCGCCTTCAGGGCCGAGCAGGCGGTCCTGGGCCCGGCCGACCTGCCGTCGGGAAAGATGAAGAAGGATGAAATCTTCGGCGACGTCGAAACCTATCGCGGGCCGCTGCAGGTGCGGCTACCGCTGACGGCGACGCCGGGCACGCCGATCACGCTGAAGGTGACGTCGCAGGGCTGTGCCGACGCCGGCATCTGCTACCCGCCATCCGAACAAACGGTCACGCTTGACCCGGATCAGCCGGGCGTGCGCGTGTTCGCGGCCGGATTCGACGGCGCGGCGCAGCGAAGCGGTCTGCTGGACCGGCTGCGCGCACGCATCCAGCCCCCGGCCGAATCGACGCCAGCCCTCGCCGCCGCCCCGGCAACCGCGCCAGCCGACGACTCATCGCTGGTCGCCGGCCTGCTGCACGGCGGCAACCTGTTGCTGATCGCGGTCAGCTTCTTCGGCTTCGGCCTGCTGCTGAGCTTCACGCCCTGCATGCTGCCCATGGTGCCCATCCTGTCCGGCATCATCGTCGGCCACGGCGCCCACATTTCGCGCAGCCGGGCGCTTCTGCTGTCGCTGGCCTACGTGCTCGGCATGGCGGTCACCTACGCAGCAGCCGGCGTTGCCGCCGGGCTGTCCGGCACGCTGCTGTCGGCCGCGCTGCAGAACGCATGGGTGCTCGGCGGCTTCGCGCTGGTGTTCGTGCTGCTGGCACTGTCGATGTTCGGCTTCTACGAACTGCAGCTGCCCGCGTCGCTGCAGTCACGCCTGTCCGACACGGCGAACCACCGGCGCGGCTCGCCCTGGGGTCTCGTGCTGATGGGCGCGCTGTCGGCGCTGATCGTCGGCCCGTGCGTCGCCGCACCGCTGGCCGGCGCGCTGCTCTACATCGCGCAGAGCGGCGACGCGGCACTCGGCGGCCTCGCCCTGTTCGCGATGGCGCTGGGCATGGGCGCACCGCTGATCGCGGTCGGTGTGGCATCTCGCTCGCTGCTGCCGCACACCGGTCCGTGGATGGAAGGCGTCAAACGCTTTTTCGGCGTGCTGTTGCTGGGCACCGCGATCTGGATCGCGCAGCCGGTGCTGCCCGGCCTGCTCGTAATGCTGGCCTGGGCCGGGCTGCTGATCGCATCGAGCATCTATCTGCATGCGCTCGACCCGCTACCGGTGCACGCGACCGGCTGGCACAAGCTGTGGAAGGGCGTCGGCGTGATTGCTCTGCTGGCCGGTGCCAGCCTGCTGCTCGGTGCCGCAGCCGGTTCGCGCGACGTGCTGCAGCCGCTGGGTGTACTTCGCGGCAGCATGGCGGCCGTGCCTGCCGCACCGGCATTCACCCCGATCGCCGGCACCGCCGAGCTGGACCGCCAGCTGGCGCAGGCAACACGCCCGGTGATGCTGGATTTCTATGCCGACTGGTGCGTGAGCTGCAAGGAAATCGAGCGTTTCACCTTCAGCGACCCGGCGGTGCAGGCGCAGATGGCCGGCATGACGCTGCTTAAGGCGGACGTGACTGCCAATACCGCCGAACATCAGGCGCTGCTCAAGCGCTTCGGGCTGTTCGGCCCGCCCGGCATCGTGTTCTTCGACCGCAGCGGGCGCGAGATCGAGGGCAGCCGCATCGTCGGCTTCACGCCGGCCGAACCGTTCGCCGGCGTGATCGCGCGCGTAATCGCCGCCAGCACGCCGCCGTGATCGCGTAAAATCCCTCATCTTTCGCAGCGCACCATTCCCCATGTTTTCCGGCATCGTGGCCTCCGTTGGCCGCATCACCCGCATTGATCCGCTCGAACAGGGCGTCCGTCTGACCGTGGATACGGCCGGACTCGGCCTGGACGACGTGGCGCTCGGCGACTCCATCGCCAACAACGGCGTCTGCCTGACCGTGGTCGGCATGGACGGCCGGTCGGCGCAGTTCGACGTGTCGCGCGAAACGCTGAACTGCACGGCCGGGCTGGACGCGCCGGGCGACGTGAATCTGGAAAAGGCGCTGCGCCTGTCCGACCGCCTCGGCGGTCATCTGGTCAGTGGTCATGTGGATGGTGTGGGCACGGTGCGCAGCTTCACGCCGGTCGGCGAGTCGCACGAGCTGGTCATCGTCGCCCCGCGTGCGCTGGCGCCCTATATCGCGCGCAAGGGCTCGATCACGGTGCACGGCGTCAGTCTGACAGTGAACCGGGTGAGCGATGTCGACGATGGCTGCGAATTCTCGATCAACCTGATCCCGCACACCGTGGAGGTCACGACGCTGCGCAACCTCGTGGCCGGCAGCCGGGTCAATCTGGAAATCGATCTGATCGCCCGCTACGCAGAGCGGATGATGATCGCAGGAGAACGCACATGAGTGCACTGGCACCGGTCAAGGACATCATCGCCGACATCGCGGCTGGCCGCATGGTCGTGCTGGTCGACGAGGAGGACCGCGAGAACGAGGGTGACCTCGTGATGGCGGCCGAACATGTCACGCCCGAGGCGATCAACTTCATGGCGCGCTACGGCCGCGGCCTGATCTGCCTGACGCTGAGTGCCGACCGGGCGAGGCAACTCGGTCTGGAACTGATGGTGCGCGACAACCGCAGCCCGCACGGCACGGCATTCACGGTGTCGATCGAGGCTGCCGAAGGCGTGACCACCGGCATTTCCGCGCACGACCGCGCGCGCACCGTGCAGGCAGCAGTCGCACGCCACGCCAGAGCGGCCGACATCGTGCAGCCTGGCCACATCTTCCCGCTGATCGCGCAGAACGGCGGCGTGCTGATGCGCGCCGGACACACCGAGGCGGCGAGCGATCTGGCGTCGCTGGCCGGATTGGAACCGGCCGGCGTCATCTGCGAAATACTGAAGGACGACGGCACGATGGCGCGCCTGCCGGACCTGATCGGCTTCGCGCAGGAACACGGCCTGAAAATCGGCGCCATCCGCGACCTGATCGCCTACCGTGCCGCCACTGAAGCACTGGTGCGCGAGGTGTCGCGGCGCGAGGTCAATTGCGCCTATGGCCGCTTCACGCTGCACGGTTTCGAGGACACGACCAGCGGTGAAATCCACCTGGCGATGGTTCACGGCGCCATCGATCCGGATGCCGAAACGCTGGTACGCGTGCACGAACCGATTTCCGTGCTCGACTTTCTCGACGCCGACAACCCGCGCCACAGCTTCAGCATCGACCGCGCGATGAAGGTGATCACCGACGCCGGCAGCGGCGTCATCGTCATGCTGCGCCGGGCGGAAAGCAATGCCGACTTCCTGCGCACGCTGTCCGACCCGGCCTCGCACACGCCCGCCGCGCGCTGGGACGCACGCACCTTCGGCATCGGCGCGCAGATCCTGCGTGCGCTGAACGTGCGCAAGATGCGTCTGCTCGCCAGCCCGCGCAAGATTCCCAGCATGGCCGGTTTCGATCTCGAACTGACCGGCTACCTGACCGACTGAGTGCACGACCGAGGACGCCCATGCCCCGCTTCAACGACATACCCGAAATCGAGGAAGACCTCGACGGCAAAGGCCTGCGCATCGCCATCGCGCTGTCGCGCTTCAACCCCGACGTCGGCAACGGCCTGCTGTCGGCCTGCTGCGAGGAGCTGCGCCGCCTCGGCGTCGCCGCCAGGGATACGCTGATCGTGACCGTGCCCGGTGCGCTCGAACTGCCGCTGACGCTTCAGCGGCTCGCGCTGTCCGGCAAGTACGACGCGCTGGTGGCGCTCGGCGCCGTGATCCGCGGCGAGACCTACCACTTCGAGATCGTGTCGAACGAAATGGCGCGCGGCGTTGCCGACGTGCAGCTGAAGACCGGCGTACCGATCGCCAATGGCGTACTGACCACCGAAAACGACGACCAGGCCATTGCCCGCATGCACGAAAAGGGCGCCGACTGCGCCCGTGCCGCGGTGGAAATGGCCCGCCTGCTCGCCAGGCTCACGGACTGAGACATGAACGACACGACAGAAGAAGCACCGCGCAAATCCGGCCGCCGCCTCGCCCGCGAATTCGCGGTACAGGGGGTCTATCAGTGGCTGCTGTCCGGCAATGACGTACCGGCCATCGACGCGCACCTGAGCGAGGACGAAGCGTTCTCGAAGGTGGATCGCAAGCTGTTCCGCTCGCTGCTCAATGGCGTGCTCGACAACGCCGAGTCGCTGCGCGCGAATTTCGGCAGCCATCTCGACCGCCCGGTAGGCGAGCTGTCGCCGGTCGAACACGCCATCCTGCTGGTGGCCAGCTTTGAACTTGCGCATCAGATCGACACGCCCTACCGCGTCGTGATCAACGAGGCAATCGAACTGGCCAAGGCCTTCGGTGGCGCCGACGGCCACAAGTTCATCAATGGCGTGCTCGACAAGCTGGCACCGCAGTTGCGGGCGGTCGAAGTCGAGGCGGCGCGCCAGCGCCCGCGCCGCTGAACCGGCGGAACCCGTCCGGGTTTCCCCGCGCAGCACGCCGTACCGGTCTCATGACCGCCATGACCCCGGAATTCGACCTGATACGCCGCCATTTCACCCACCCGACGCCGCGTGCGGTACTCGGGCCGGGTGACGACTGCGCACTGATCCGGCCCTCGGCCGGCTGCGAACTGGCCGTCACCAGCGACATGCTGGTCGAAGGCACACACTTCCTGCCGGCAACCGATCCCCGGCGGCTCGGCTGGAAGACGCTGGCCGTCAATCTGTCCGACCTGGCCGCGATGGGCGCAACACCGCGCTGGGTGACGCTGGCGCTCTCGCTGCCACAGGTCGATGACCGCTGGCTGGCCGCCTTCGCCGATGGCTTCTTCGACTGCGCAGAACGCTTCGGCGTCGACCTGATAGGTGGCGACACGACGCGCGGGCCGCTGACGCTGTGCGTCACCGCCTTCGGCGAACTGGCGGCCGGCACGGCCATACGCCGCAGCGGCGCACGGCCCGGCGACGACATCTGGGTGTCAGGCCAGCCGGGACGCGCAGCGCTCGGCCTGGCCAGCCTGCTCGGACGCGTGGCACTGGCAGGAGCCGAACAGGCGGAGTTCGTCGCCGCACTCGAGCAGCCGGAACCCCGGGTCGCACTCGGCATCGCGCTGCATGGTCTGGCCAGCGCGATGCTGGACGTGTCCGACGGTCTGCTGGCAGACCTTGGTCACGTCGCGACCGCCAGCGCGCTGTCTGCCACGGTGGTCGACGCGGCCCTGCCCTGGAGGACGCTGACGGCGGGCTGCAGCGATGTCGCCGCGGTACGCGACGCCATGCTGGCAGGCGGCGACGATTACGAATTGCTGTTCTGCGCGCCGGCTCGGGCGCACGATGCACTGCGCGCGCTGTCCACCCGGCTGTCGCTGCCACTGACCCGCATCGGGCACATGGACGACGGTACGCCCGGACAGGTACGCCTGATCGACGGGCTGGGCCGCGAACTGCCGGTGGCGCGGCGCGGCTACGACCACTTTTCGTGAGCGCATGATCAAGACTTCCATTTCACCCGGTGTCCGTTTCCTTGCCCATCCTGCGCACATGCTGGCCTGCGGCTTCGGCAGCGGACTGGCGCCGGTCGCCTCGGGCACTTTCGGCACGCTGGCGGCCTGGCCGCTCTACCTGCTGATCAAGCCGTCGTTCTCCGACGCTGCCTTCGCGGTATTCCTGCTGCTGGCTTTCGCCATCGGCGTGGCCGCCTGCCAGCGCACCGGGCGCGACCTCGGCGTGCCGGACCACGGCGCCATCGTATGGGATGAAATCGTCGCGTTCTGGCTGGTGTTGTGGGTCACGCCGTCCGGCTGGCTCTGGCAGCTGGCCGCATTCGTCGCCTTCCGCCTGTTCGACATCGTCAAGCCGCCGCCGGCCCGCTGGGTGGATCTCCACATGAAGCACGGTTTCGGCGTCATGCTCGATGACGTGATCGCAGCGCTGTTCGCGACGGTGTCGCTGGCGCTGGGTGTTCTGCTGCAGGAGCGCTTCGCCTGATGGACGATGACCTGCGCGCCCTGTCAGCCGAGGTCGGTGCAGCGTTGTCGGCCGCCGGCGCCGTTCTGGCAACGGCCGAGTCATGCACCGGCGGCTGGGTGGCCGAGGTCATCACCGCCACGGCCGGCAGCTCGGGCTGGTTCGACTGCGGTTTCGTCACCTATTCCAACGCCGCCAAGCAGCGTCTGCTCGGCGTGCCGGCGTCGACGCTGGCTGCGCATGGCGCGGTCAGCGAGGCGGTGGCTCTGGCCATGGCGCGGGGTGCGCTGGCGAATTCGGCGGCCACGATCGCACTGTCCGTCACCGGCATTGCCGGGCCGGCCGGCGGCGTGCCCGGCAAGCCGGTCGGAACGGTGTGCTTCGGCTGGGCATGTGCCGGCGGAGTGGAACGCAGCGAAACCCGCCATTTCGACGGCGACCGGGAAGCAGTGCGCAAAAAATCCTTACGTCATACACTGGCCGTGCTTCTGGCTTTGCTGGAAGTTTCGCCCGGAAATTCTGTGGCAAGAACTGTGCCATAATCGAACACAAGTAAACGAAAGGATTACGCATGGACGACAGCAAGGCCAAGGCGCT
>DATCUL010000090.1:0-1507 GCA_036567405.1 Methyloversatilis sp.
CGCCACCGTCAGCACTACCTTGTTGTTCATCGTGCCACCGAACAGCGGGTGCGGATGGCCGATCAGCGCGATCGCGCGCGGCCCGCCGTCGGGCAGTTCGGTCAGTACCTCGATGCCGCCGACCGGCCCGGCGATCACTTCGCGTTCGGACTGGATGCGCGCGTTCATCAGACTTTCAGCCGTTCGACGACGCGGCCATGTGTCAGGTGCTCGGAAATGATTTCGTCGACGTCCTCGCGATCGACATAGGTGTACCAGACCGCTTCCGGATAGATGACCATGATCGGCCCTTCGCCGCAGCGGTCCAGGCATCCGGCCATGTTGATGCGTGTCTTGCCTTCGCCAGACAGGCCCAGCGCCTTGACGCGCTGCTTGGCGTAGTCGCGCAGTTCGGAGGCGCCGAGCGCGGCGCAGCACTGTTCGCCCGCGGCGCGCTGGTTGCAGCAGAAAAAGACGTGATGCTTGAAGTGGCTCATCGGCCTGCCTCCCGGGGAAAAGCCCGCAATTATCGGTGATCGTGGGCCGCATGACTGCTGCGACCTTCGCGCGCCTGCAGCGCCATCAGATAAGGCAGCGCGAAATAGGGCCAGAGCGCGGACGCCAGTCGCGTCAGACCGCTGAAATTGAAAAAGTGCCCGGCGTGCCACGCGTCGGACACTGCCGACGGGTAGGGGTTGTCCGGCGCGAGGTTGACCAGCGCGACGCCGGCCAGCAATCCGAGCGCGGCGCAGCACTGTTAGCCCGCGGCGCGCTGGTTGCAGCAGAAAAAGACGTGGTGCTTGAAGTGGCTCATCGGCCTGTCTCCCGGGGAAATACCCGCAATTATCGGTGATCGTGGGCCGCATGACTGCGGCGGCCTTCGCGTGCCTGCAGCGCCATCAGATAAGGCAGGGCGAAATAGGGCCACAGTGCCGACGCCAGTCGCGTCAGACCGCTGAAATTGAAAAAGTGCCCGGCGCGCCACGCATCGGACACCGCCGACGGGTAGGGGTTGTCCGGTGCGAGATTGACCAGCGCAACGCCGGCCAGCAGTGCGAGTGCAGCCAGGCCGAAGCGAAGCGGCGCCGGCAGCCACAGTGCGATGCGCAGCGCCACGGCGCCGACCGCCAGACCGACCAGCGCGCCGGGCGTGGCCCACAGCAGCGCGCCGCCCTCGGGCACCAGTACCGCGCCCGATCCGGTCTTGACCGCCAGCGCGACCGCGAACGCGCTGGCCAGCAGCCACAGGCTGCGCGCGCGCATGCTGTGCCAGCCGACCACGCCGACGCTGACCATCGCGCACACGCAGGCACCGATCTCGACCGCGCGGTAGCGCCGCTCGGTGAAATCCAGCGGCGGCGCGAAGCCGAGCAGGTCGCGCAGGTCGCCCAGACCGAACAGCGGGGTATCGGGATCGATCTGCGCCAGCCACCACAGCACCAGCAGCACCAGTGCGAATTCGCCAGTATGTCCGCGCACGACACGGCGCGTGCGCCAGCGCGCCAGCGCACCGCCGTCGCCCAGCAGA
>DATCUL010000091.1:0-3450 GCA_036567405.1 Methyloversatilis sp.
TGCAGCGCCTGCCCCAGTTCCAGACCGATCACGCCGGGGCCGAACACGGCAGCCGATTCCGGCAGCGCGTGCCAGTCGAACACGTCGTCGTTGACGATGAGCCGGTCGCCGGCCCCCTTCAGTACCGGCGGGATGGCAGGCGACGAACCGGTGGCGATCACCGCGCGGCCGAAGGTGACGACCGTGTGGTCGTCGACCTGCAGGCTGTGGTCGTCGAGGAACTTCGCATGGCCGCGCAGCTTGTCTCCGGCCGGAATGGCGTCCACACCTTCAAGCACGAAACCGACGAAGCGGTCACGCTCGCCTCTGACGCGCGCCATCACCGCCTCGCCATCGACCCGCACCGAACCCTCCAGCCGTATGCCGAAGGCGTCCCATTTTTCGGTGGCGTGCGCAGCTTCCGCTGCGGCGATCAGCAGCTTGCTCGGCATGCAGCCGGCGCGCGCACAGGTCGTGCCATAGGGACCGCCCTCGATCAGGACCACGCGGCGGCCGCCGGCAACCGCCGCCCGATAGGCCGCAAGGCCTGCCGTGCCGGCGCCGATCACTGCCACATCAACATTCATTTCCTTCATGTCGCTCTCCCTGTCCGACGATCGGGACTGCGCGCGCCATGCGTACGCAGTCCCGATCGCACGGCGGGTCACCCCGCCGCGCGTTCATTTCAGAGGCAGCTTACTTTGCCGCCCACTTTTCCAGATCTTCCCAGCTGCCGATGTGTTCACCGTTGATGAACACCTGCGGCACTGTTTTGGCGCCGGCGATCGCGCCGAGCGCCCGAGAACGATCGGTGTGCGGCAGATCGATCTCGACATACTTGTAGCCCCGGTCGGCGAGCAGCGCCTTGGCCTTGGCACAGAACGGGCAGCCCGCGCGGGTCAGGATGGCGACCTGGTCCGGCTTCTTCGCGTTCGGGTTGATGTAGTTCAGCATCGTGTCGGCATCGGACACCTTGAACGGATCACCCGGCTCGTTCGGCTCGGAGAATACCTTCTGCACCACGCCGTCCTTCACCAGCATCGAGTAGCGCCAGCTGCGCTTGCCGAAACCGAGGTCCGACTTGTCGACCAGCATTCCCATGCCTTCGGTGAATTCGCCGTTGCCGTCGGGGACCAGCGTCACGTTGTCAGACTCCTGATCCTTGGCCCATTCGTTCATCACGAAGGTGTCGTTGACCGACACGCACAGGATGCTGTCGACGCCGTTGGCGGCGAAGGCCGGCGCCAGTTCGTTGTAACGCGGCAAATGGGTCGACGAGCAGGTCGGGGTGAAGGCGCCGGGCAGCGAGAACACCACGACGGTCTTGCCCTTGAACAGGTCGTCGGTCGTGATGTCCTTCCACTCGTTGTTCTGGCGGACGTGGAAAGTGACATTCGGGACGCGCTTGCCTTCCTGGTTCTGCTGGCTCATGTGAGCTCCTTTCATCGAGAGGGAACATTGATCCGGAGATGCGCCGAGTCGCTGTTGGACATCCGGTACATCGACGGAATGCAGTGTGCACGCACCGCAAAAATCCATCCAATGGATTAAAATCATCTTGTTGATCGATTTATTCGATTTTTGATCGACAAGCTCCCGTTACGGAAGGTGGCCCCGCATGTCCGCTCTGCCCTCGCTGCGCCAGCTGCGTTACCTGATCGCCGTATCGGAGCGGCTCAACTTCACGCAGGCGGCCGAATCATGCTTTGTCACGCAATCAACGCTGTCGGCCGGCATCAAGGAGCTGGAAGCCACGCTGGGTGCGCATCTGGTCGAGCGCGAGCGCCATTCGGTGGTGATGACGGCGATCGGCAGCGAAGTGGTGCGCCGTGCGCGCGGACTGCTGACCGAGGCGAGCGATCTCAGCGAATGGGCGCGCACGGCCGAACAGCCGATGTGCGGCCTGCTGCGTCTGGGCGTCATCCCGACCATCGCGCCCTTCCTGCTGCCAGCCGTGCTGCCGGCGCTGCGCACGCGCTTCCCCGACCTCAAGCTGGCGCTGCGCGAGGACCTGACCGGCCATCTTCTGCCCCGCCTGGCCACCGGTCAGCTGGATTTCGCATTGATCGCCCTGCCCTACGACACCGGCAGCCTGCAGGTTAAGCCGCTGTTCGAGGAAGAACTCCAGCTGATCGCGCCCGCCGACCGCGCGGCCGACATGCCGAGCGAAATCGGCCGGATCGATCCCGAAACCCTGCTGCTGCTCGAGGAAGGACACTGCTTGCGCGGACACACGCTGGACGGCTGTGCATTGGCGGAACCGCGCACCAGCGGCATGGAGGCGACCAGCCTGTTCACGCTGGCGCAGATGGTCGAAGGCGGTCTGGGCATGGCGCTGCTGCCCGACATGACGATACGTTCGGGCCTGATCTCGCACATGAATCTGGTCGCGCACCGGTTTTCCGAGCCGCGCCCGCGCCGTACCATCGCACTGGTCGCGCGCAGTTCGAACGCGCGGCGGGAGTGCTTCGACCGGATTGCCGAACTGATCGCCGCACAGGCTCCCGAAGCGGAACAGGATGCGACCATCCGCTGACGGGCGGTCGTTCCGATGCGCATCACGCGGGCTGCCGGCCGTCCGGGTCAGTGCTTGTAATCTTCGACCTTCATGCGTCCCTGCTTGAACGCGGCAGACGCAGTCTGGTAATAGGCGATCGCCTCCTTGACCCGCAGCGGATCGACCGACGCCGGCGTCGATTCCATCGTCACCGGATCGACATGGAAGGCGTGCACTTGGCGCCGCGGCGACAGCACGGTCAGCAGATCGCCACGCAGATAGCCCAGATCCTGATAGTTCGATATGAAGGCGCGGTCCAGAGGCTCGCGGCCGTCGAACAGCGAACGACCGAAGAAATGGTCGTCACCGTTCTTGCCCATGACTTCGATCAGCGTGGGAGGAACGTCGATCTGGCTCGCCCGACGTGCCGACACGCCCGGTTTCAGGATATCCGGCGCGTAGAAGATCAGCGGTATGCGGTACTTGGCGACCGGCAGCCGGGTCCGGCCTGCAACCGACGAACAGTGATCGGCCACGAACACGAACAATGTGTCGGCAAACCAGGGCTGCTTCTTGGCCTCGCGGATGAACTGCCCGATCGCCCAGTCGGTGTACTTCACCGCACCGTGCCGGCCGCCGGGCGACGGAATGTCGATGCGTCCGTCCGGATAGGTGTAGGGCCGATGGTTCGACGTGGTCATGATCTGCGCGAAGAAGGGCTTGCCGGCCGCCGCCTGACGGTTCATCGCCTGCAGCGCATTGGCGTACAGCACCTCGTCGGCCACGCCCCAGGCGTTTTCGAACACCACGCTGTCCTTCGGAAAGTCCGAACGATCGACGATCAGGTAGTCGTTGCCCCGGAAGTAGGTGTTCATGTTGTCGAAGTAGCCGTAGCCGCCGTAGATGAAGATCGGCACGACACCCTGGTGTTCGAGCAGTTCGCCCACGGTCGACAGATTGTTGTTGTCGTCGCG
>DATCUL010000092.1:0-9571 GCA_036567405.1 Methyloversatilis sp.
AGTCGGCCTGCTCGGGCAACATGCTGCTGGAAGCGTTGGTGGCCTGCGCCGGCGTCACGCTGAACGCGGTGGCCACGTCGCTCGGTATCGAGCTGCGCAGCGCGTCGCTGCAGGCGGAGGGCGACCTTGACTTCCGCGGCACGCTGGGCGTGTCGAAGGACGCGCCGGTCGGCTTCCGCAACATCCGGCCGCTGTTCTCGCTCGACACCGATGCCTCCGAGGAACAGCTCGATACGCTGCTGCGCCTGACCGAGCGCTACTGCGTCGTGTATCAGACGCTGGCGCATCCGCCGGCACTGGCGGTCACGCGCAGCGGCGGCGCCGGGTAGGCGGCATAGGCGATGTCGTCGGGCTCGCGTGTGGTCAAGGTTGGCGATGTGGATGTCCTTGTCGATGGTGAGGGTGCCGAGGCCATCGTCATGGTGCATGGCTGGCCGGACACCTTCCGGCTGTGGGACGCCCAAGTGCAGCATCTGAAGGCGCACTACCGCTGTGTCCGCTTCACCTTGCCGGGTTTCGCAGCGGGCGACGCGCGGCAGGCGCACACGCTCGACGAACTGACCGGCCTGCTCGACCGGGTCGTCGTGCAGTGCTGTCCGGACGGGAAGGCAGTTCTGCTGCTGCACGACTGGGGCTGCGTGATCGGCTACGAATTCTGCATGCGCCATCCGCATCGCGTGTCGCGCGTCATCGGCGTCGACATCGGCGACACCGTATCGCTGCGATCGGCGTGGACGCTGCGCGAACTGGCGATGGTGCTGGCCTATCAGTGCTGGCTCGCGCTCGCCTGGGTGGTCGGCGGACGGCCCGGCGACCGGATGACGCGCGCCATGGCGAGAGCACTGCATTGTCCGTCACCGCAGGCGGCGATCACTGCCCGCATGACCTATCCGTACTTCATGTACTGGTTCGGCGGCCGGCAGGCATGGCGCCGTCGGGTGCAGTACTTCGTGCCGTCATGTCCGGTGCTCTTCATCTACGGCCGGCGCAAGCCGCTGATGTTTCATGCACCCGCGTGGGCCGACAGCCTGATCGGGAAAGCGGGCAACGATGTCGTGGCGTTCGATGCAGGTCACTGGGTGATGACCGAGCAGCCGGAGCGCTTCAACCGGGTTGTTGCCGGCTGGCTGCGCGATGTGCAGACTGGCTGCGAGGCGGAGTAGTCCGCGATGGCTCCGATGACGGCAGGAGCGAGCCATGCTCGCCGTTCCCGACGCCGGGGCTGCGCTGGTCGATGGTCGACGCATAGATCGCGACCATGGGTCGCTCCTACAAAACCGCGACGGCTGTTCCCCTGTGGGAGCGAGCCATGCTCGCCGTTCCCGACGCCGGGGCTGCGCTGGTCGATGATCGACGCATGGATCGAGACCATGGGTTGCTCCTACAAAACCGCGACGGCTGTTCCCCTGTGGGAGCGAGCCATGCTCGCGAGTCCCGACGCTGGGGCTGCGCTGGTCGATCATCGACGCATAGATCGCGACCATGGGTCGCTCCTACAAAGCCGCGACGGCTGTTCCCCTGTGGGAGCGAGCCATGCCCGCGATTCCTGACGCCGGGCCGCGATGGTCGATGGTTTAGGCATAAATAGAGGCCACGGGTCGCTCCTACAAAACCGCGACGGCTGTTCCTCTGTGGGAGCGAGCCATGCTCGCGATTCCCCTCCTTGAATCCTCGCCCACCGCTGATCCAGGTCCGCATCGCGACCATGGTTCGCTCCCACGGAACCGTGCCGGCCGTTTCCCGGGGCGTTCTCACAAAAGCCGCGCTGGCCGTTGCCTGGGTCGCTTCCACAAAATCGTCGCGCTTATGCAGGCGATTGGTTGAAGCCGTCCTGCAGGGTGCGCTGGAAGAGGTCGGCGCTGACCGGTTTGCCGAAGTGGTAACCCTGCAGCATGTCCACGCCGAGGTGTTCCAGGGTGGCGGCGGTTTCAGCGTCCTCGACGCCTTCGGCGACGGTCTTCAGGCCGAAGGCGGTCGCGATCTTGATGATGGCCTGGATCAGCTGCATGCCCTGTTCGGTATGCACGCGGCGCACGAAGGAGATGTCGATCTTGGCGCGGGTGGCCGGCATGTCGTGCAGCTGCGACAGCGAGGAATAGCCGGTACCGAAATCGTCGATGGCGATGCCGAAGCCGGCTTCGGTCAGTTCCTGCAGGCGCCGCGTGGTGTGTTCGGCGTCTTCCATGGCGACGCTTTCCGTGATTTCGAGGTCGATCGACGATACCGGTACGTTCAGCCGGTGCAGGTCGTCCAGCAGGTCGGCAGTGAAGCTCGGCGTGAACAGCTGGCGCCGCGATACGTTGACCGACACCTTGATGTCGACGCCGGCCGCGCGCCAGCGATGCAGGTTCTCCACCGCCTGCAGCCACACCTGGTGTCCGATTTCGCGGATCAGGCCGAGGTTCTCGGCCATCGGGATGAAGGTGGCCGGCGACACCTGACCGCAGCTTTCGTCGTGCCAGCGGGCCAGTGCCTCGCAGCCCACGATCTGCCGCGTCTTCGCGTCGACGATGGGCTGGAACCAGGTCTGGATGCGGTGTTCGCGGATGGCGGTCGCAAGGCGGTTCTGGATGTACAGCGCCTTGATGTTCTGCTCGCGGTTGGTCATGTCGGCGAAAAAGCTCACCGTGTTGCGCCCCTGTTCCTTGGCGTGGAACATCGCGCGGTCGGCCTGGGCAAGCAGGGTTTCCGTGGTGTCTGCGTCCTCCGGGTACAGCGCCACGCCCATGCTGAAGGTGGCGTTGAATTCGTTGCCGTCGATGACTATGGGTTCCTCGCAGGCGGAACTGAGCTTGGTCATGACTTCGCGCGCGTCGTCGATGCTGTTCAGGTCGGTCAGCAGCACCACGAATTCGTCACCACCCCAGCGGGCCAGCGTGTCGCCCGAGCGCAGGTGCTGGCGCAGGGTCTGCGACAGGGAGACCAGCATGTCGTCACCGGCCTTGTGGCCGTGCTGGTCGTTGACATGCTTGAAGTGATCCAGATCCATGAAGCCCAGGGCGACCTTGTGGCCATTGCGCTGGGCCATGCGCAGCGCAATGTTGGCGCGGTCCTCCAGCAGCACGCGGTTGGGCAGTTCGGTCAGCGCATCGTGCAGCGCCATGTGGGTGATGTGCTTCTGCAGCAGGTAGCTCTGCGTGATGTCGCGCAATACGCCGCGCAGGCTTGCGCCGCCGGTTGCGCCCGCGATGCCGGGCACGAAGCGGTATTCGATCCACAGGTCCTTGCTGTCGTCGCGCCTGAGCCGGATGCGCCCGGTCAGACTGGTCTTTTCGCCGGACAGCAGCAGGCTCAGCTGCTGGCGCAGATGGCTTTCGTCCTCGGGGTGGATGTTGTCATAGATCCGGTCGTCGATCGCCTGGCGCGAGCGCCCGATCAGTCGTGTCCAGCCCGGGCTGGCGCGCAGGTAGCGCCCGTCGGCCGCGATTTCCACGACGCCTTCGTCGAGGATGTCCAGCGTCTGCAGATAGGCGAAGTGCTCCTGATCGTGCAGCAGCACGTTCTGCATCAGCGTGCGCGATGCCCGCGCGACTTCGCCGATTTCGTCCGGACTGGATTCCGCGCTGTCCAGCGCCTGCAGCAATGCGTCGCCCATGGCGTGTTCGCGTGCGAACAGTCCGGTCGCCTGCGAAAGCCGGGTCACGCGTTCCGTCACCCGGCTGGCCCAGCGGCCTATCACCAGCCACAACATTGCGGCGAAGAAGGCGAGCAGGGCTGTCGACGCCGACAGGACGACCGGTATCGACAGCGGTTCCCTGACGATCTGCCGGATCACCAGTTGCGGTGAGCCGGCTTCGTCGTCAAAGGCGGGGAAGGCGCGCTGTTCCATGACGCGGTCGTCAAATACCAGTTCGCCGCGGTAGCTGGCGTCGACCGTCTTGCCGATATCGCCCGAGCCATCGGAACTGGCCACCACGTGGCCGTCGAGCACCAGGCAGAGGTGGATGTCCGGTGGCGCCAGAGCGCGCAGCACGCCGGCGTCCATCGGTCGCATCAGCGTCATGCGGCCGGTTCCTTCGTTGCCCAGCCACAGCGGCGTGCTGACCAGCGCGTAGGCGTTGCGGTGTTCCTTGCCGTAGAACCAGGCGGGCGGCGCCCGGTCACCGTCGAGGTGGCGGCCGAGTGCCGCGCCGTCGCGGCCGAAGTTGAAGGTCGGTGTCCCGTCGTCGTGCAGAACCACGCCAGATGAGAACTGGCCTGCACGGCCTTCGAGCGTCGCGAAATAGGCTCTCAGGCGTAGCCAGCCATTTGCCTGGTCGTCGGCGAAGATTCTCATGAAGTCGACCTGCGCCTTGATCGCCTGCGCATCGAGTTCCCAGTCGGCAGTCATCTGCCGGAAACTGTTGCGGATATAGATTTCGGCGTTGTCGGCGGCATCGCGCTGGGCGCGCTGGGCGACGCCGCGGTAGCTCGCCAGCGCGAGCAGATTGCCCAGCACCGACACCACGAGGAAGACTGCGAACAGGCGCCAGGTCAGCTGCCGGTGCAGGCTCTGGCCGGCCGTGCGGCCGGAAGTCGGTGGGGATGCCTGCATGTTCGTTCGGTTGCTGTCTGGTCGGGGATGTGGCGGGAGATACGGCCTCAGGGCATGCTGCCGGCCCACCGTGCGTTGATGATGTCCTTGATGGCCAGTGCCCGCGCCGCCTCAGTCTTCTCGGTGGCGTGGAAGAAGCGGTCCACGGTGGCGACCTGTTCCGCAGAGATGCGTCCGTCCGGCGAATAGATGTTCTTGTGCGCGCTCAGTGCGTCCAGCATGGCGGAACGTTCGTCGGCGTCGGTGACCGCCAGTGCCTCGACCATGTCGGTGGCCGAATGACGGTCTATCCATATCAGTGTGTTGCGTATGGTCCGGACGACTTTGTCGACGATGTCAGGCCGGTTCGCCACGAAATCCGAACGGGTTGCGACATGGCCGTTCAGGAACAGTCCGCCCAACTGCCTGCGGGTGGTGTCCGGATCGTGGAAATCGGCCAGCACGAACGCCACATTGTGTCGGACCAGCCGGGTCGCGAAAGGCTCATCGCCCATGATGGCGTCCACCGTACCGCTGGCCAGCGCGGCATGCTGGCTGTCATAGGCCTGTCCCACCGGCACGTAATTGACGCGCTCAGGCGTGACTCCGGAACGTGCCAGCACGAATTCGGTGAACAGCTGTGAGGTCGAACGTCCGCCCGGCACATGCCCCTTGACGCCCACCACCCGGCCAGCAAGGTCGGAAATGCCGCGGATCTGGTCCTTCAGTCCGCTGCGCACCAGCAGCGTGTAGGCGGGGACGCGGGTGGTTGGCACGATGCAGACGACCGGCTTGCCGCTGAGTCGCTGCAGGGCCAGTGCAGCCAGGCCGCCGGCAGCGAAATCGGCGTTGTGATCCAGCATGTCGCGGAAGGACTGCGGGCCGCCGCCGGTGTAGCGGATGTCCAGACTGATGCCTTCCGGCTCGTCTGTCCGGATCCGGCTGGCGAGCGTGATGGGCAGGAACAGCAGGTTGCCCGGACCCGGCACCGATATGGATACCGTCGTAGCCGAGGACGCGCCAGCTGCCCGGCCGAGCGATCCGGCCAGTGCGCCTGCGACCGCCAGCCGGCAGGAAGCGGCGAGCAACTGCCTTCGCTTGTTCATGACTTGTCCCATGATTGGAAACGCGGCGTGAGTCTAGCTCAAACCGACGTCATGAACCGGCCGGACACCGGTTCAGGCGTGACAGATGCGCCGCAGGGCGTCGAGTGCACCGAGTGGAAGGCCGACACCGCCGACGCCGGCCGGCAGTTCGGGCTCGCGGACGTTGATGCGCAGCACGGGTGCATGCAGGCTGTGGCTGAACTGCCTGACGGTCGGCACGGCCGTGCCGGCGCCCAGCTCGATCACCAGCAGGCGCGATGTCGTGGCCAGCCAGGCGCGCAGCCGTGCCGCCTGTTGTGCACTTCTGGACGACAGCCAGTCGGCGTCGCCGAACATCAGTATGTTGGGCCGGGCGAGACCGCTACAGCCCGGACAGGTGGGCAGCGGCCCGAGCCAAAGGCAGTTTTCTTCGTCGATCAAGGGATCGAGGTCCGCCCGCCAGATGTGTCCTGTGCAGCCGTGCAGGCACTGCAGATGGTGGATCGAGCCGTGACACTCGTACAGGCTGTGTGCGGCGAATCCTGCCTGCTGGAACTGGCCGTCGACGTTGCTGGTGAAGACGAATGCACCTTCGGGCATGCGCCGGGACACGTCGAGCAGCAGCCGGAAGCCATCGTGTGGCACGGTGTCGCGATAGAGCTTCAGCCGATGACCGTAGAAGCCCCAGGCCAGCGCCGGGTTGTCGATGAAGGTATGCGGACTGGCCACGTCGGTGAAACGCAGCCCCCGCCGTCCGAGCGCCGGATAGGCGCGCCAGAAACCTTCGCTGCCGCGGAAGTCCGGCAGGCCGGAGTCGACGCCCATTCCGGCACCGGCCGTGATCAGCAGCGCACTCGCCTGCTCGAGCAGGCGGCGGGCCTGTCCGATGCGCGCTTCGATGTCCGGGCAGGGCTGCTCAGTCCCGGCCGTGTCCATGTCCGTGACCATTGCCGTGGCCACGACCCGGACCGTTGCCGCGCGACCCGCCGTCACCCCGTCCGCCACCGCCGTAGCCGCCACGGTCATCGTGATCACCGCCGCGATAGCCACCCCGGTCGTCGTGGTCGCGGCGGTCGTCGCGGTAATGTTCCCGCTCGCGGTAGCGCGGCACATAGACCTCGTTGTACCAGCGGTCCTGCACGAAATAGACCGGTCGGCCGCAGGCGTCGTAGCGACCGCAGTAGCGGCGCCAGTTCTTCGCGTGGCCCGGAGGCACGTGCATGTACACCGGCGGATAGGACACGCCCGGCACGATCAGGACCGGCTGCGGATAGATCAGGCGGGGGCGCGGAAAGTCGCCGATGTCGATGTTGCCGTAGAAGCCAGGTTGCCCGATCGAGATGGAAACGCCGACGTCGGCGGCGAGGGCGGGAACGGCCGACAGGGCGAGTGCGGCGCTCAGCAGTATCTTTTTCATATTCGTCTACCTGGTCGATGACAGTCGGTTCAACGGCCGGAAGTCCGCCCGGACATACCAGTGATATGTACGGACATGCTTCAAATCGTTACCCGGCTGGTGTCCGGAAGGGTCCGCGAGGATGCGGTTCCCGGTCTCATGCCTGATTATGGACACGGGACCGGCGATTTCGCTGTAGGAATCCGGGAAAAGCTCAAGGCCGAAGCCGGACGCTCAACGCGCACGGGCATTGCGGAAGCGCAGCAGTTCGCGCGCGGTGTGCGACACGGCGGCGTGCTGAAGCAGCGACGCCGGCGAACCCTCGGCGACGATGCGGCCACCGCCGTCGCCGCCCTCGGGACCGAGGTCGATGATCCAGTCGGCTTCGGCCATCAGGTCGAGGTCGTGCTCGATTACCACGACGCTGTGGCCGGCATCGACCAGCCGGTGCAGCACGGCTATCAGCTTGGCGATGTCGGCCATGTGCAGTCCGGTGGTCGGTTCGTCCAGCACGTACAGCGTGTGCGGATTGCCGCGGCCGCGCCGCGCGTTGGCCGGATCGTTGGCGTCGGCCGGCGACTTGGCCAGCTCGGTCACCAGCTTCATGCGCTGTGCTTCGCCGCCGGACAGCGTCGGGCTGTGCTGGCCCAGCGTCAGATAGCCCAGCCCCACCTCCTGCATCAGCTTCAGCGTGTCGGCCAGCCTGCGGTGGGCGGAAAAGAAGTCGACCGCCTCGTCCACGCTCATCGCCAGCACGTCGGCGATGCTCTTGCCGCGCCACATCACGGCACGCGTCTCGATGTTGAAGCGCGCGCCGCCGCAGGCCTCGCACGGCACGCGCACGTCGGGCAGGAAGGACATCTCGATCTGGCGCAGCCCCTGGCCCTCGCACAGCGGGCAGCGTCCGGGGCCGGTGTTGAACGAGAAGCGCGCGGCGGTGAAACCGCGTTCGCGCGCGTCCTGCGTCTCCGCGTACAGCTTGCGGATGGCATCCCAGAAGCCGATGTAGGTGGCCGGGCAGGAGCGCGGCGTCTTGCCGATCGGCGTCTGGTCGACTTCCAGCACGCGGCCGATCGCGGCCCAGCCCTCGATGTCGCGGCAGCCGGTGAGCGCCGCCTTCGGGTCGTTCAGCCGCGCCGCCACGTTGTCGCGCAGCACGTCGCGCGCCAGCGACGATTTGCCCGAGCCGGATACACCTGTCATCACCACCAGCCGGCCGAGCGGCACGCGCACGTCGATGCCCTTGAGGTTGTGCAGCGACGCGCCGCTCACCAGCAGGGACGGCGTGTCGTCGGCGACCGGGCGATGCGGCGTGAAGCTGTGGTCCAGCGGCCGGGCCAGGTAGCGGCCGGTGATCGATTCCGCCTTCTGTGCCAGATCGCTGGCATGACCTTCGGCGATCACCTCGCCGCCGAGCCGGCCCGCGCCGGGGCCCAGGTCGATCACATGGTCGGCGCGCAGTATGGTGTCCTCGTCGTGTTCGACCACCAGCAGCGTGTTGCCCTTGTCGCGCAGCTTGACCAGCGTGTCGAGCAGTACCGAGTTGTCGCGCGGGTGCAGGCCGATGGTCGGTTCGTCCAGCACGTAGCACACGCCGCGCAGATTGGACCCGAGCTGTGCGGCCAGCCGGATGCGCTGCGCCTCGCCACCGGACAACGTCGGTGCGGCGCGGCCCAGCGCGAGGTAGCCGAGGCCGACCTCGGTCAGGAAGTGCAGCCGGCTGTTCAGTTCCGCCACCACGTCGCGCGCGATCTCGCCGGCGCGGCCGTCGAGTGTCCACCCGGAGATCGACCTTGCGAGCGCTGACACCGGCTGCGCGGTCAGCTGCGCGATCGACTGGCCGAACAGCCTGACGTTGCGCGCGACCGGATTCAGCCGTTCGCCGTCGCACGCCGGGCAGTCTTCCGGCTCGCCCTGCTGCCATTCGTTCCAGGTCGCTTCCTCGCCGGTCTGTTCGGCGTCGAAGCCGTCGAGCTTCTGCCCGGTGCCCATGCACTTCGGGCACCAGCCGTGCTTCGAGTTGAACGAGAACAGCCGCGGATCGAGTTCGGAAAAACCGGTGCCGCAGCTCGGGCAGGCACGCAGTGTCGAATACACCTCGACCGTCGGCGTCGGCGCGCCGGCTTCGCCCAGCCGGTCAAGCGGGGCCAGCAGGTGCAGAACGCCCTTGCCGTGTTCGAGCGACTGGCGCACCGCGTCGCGCAGCGTGCGCTCGTCGCGTTCATCGACGACGAAGTCGCGGATCGGCAGTTCGATCGTGTGTTCCTTGAAGCGGTCGAGGCGTGGCCAGGGCGAGGTCGGCAGGAACTCGCCGTCGACGCGCAGATGCGTGTGGCCGCGCGACTTCGCCCAGCGCGCCAGCTCTGTGTAATAGCCTTTGCGGTTGATCACAAGCGGCGCCAGCAGGCCGATGTGCTGGCCGCGTCGCTCGCGCAGGATGCGCGCCACCATCGCGTCCTCGCTCTGCGGCGCGATCGCACAGCCGCAGTCCGGGCAGTGCTGCACGCCCAGCTTCACGTACATCAGGCGCAGGAAGTGATAGATCTCGGTCTGCGTCGCCACCGTGCTCTTGCGACC
>DATCUL010000093.1:0-3245 GCA_036567405.1 Methyloversatilis sp.
CACTGCGGACGGCCGCATCGTGCTGCGCGGTTCGAAGTCGGTCACGCTGACCGCCCAGTCGGAAACCATCGCGCAGACCGCCGACGGTGCGGGCGGCAGGATCGAGGTCAGCGCACCCGAGGTGAAGGTCGAAGCCAGCGCGCTGGTGGACGCCAGCGGCACACAGGGCGGCCGCATCGAAATCGCTGCGGAACAGCGGGCGACCGTGGAAGGCACGCTGCGTGCGACCGGTCACCTGCCCGGCACGGGCACGTCGGCAGCCCCGGTCACCACGGCCGATATCGAACTGCCGGCCACGTCATCGGGTCCGGCGCCAGCACCTGCAGTGTCGGCCAGTGCCGGCCGCGGTGGCGACATCGTCGTCACCGCGGATGCGGTCGTGCTGTCCGGTCCGGCCACGCTCAACGCTTCGGGCGACACTGGTGGCGGTTCGGTACTGGTCGGCGGCGACTGGCAGGGCAGCAATCCGTCGGTCCGCAACGCACAGGTCAGCTGGATCGGCAACGGCGTCAGCCTGCTGGCGGATGCGCTGCTCCAGGGTAACGGCGGCAAGGTCGTCGTATGGGCTGACCGTGCGACCGCCTTTGCCGGAAACATCTGGGCCCGCGGCGGAAGCACCGGTGGCAACGGTGGTCAGGTCGAGGTATCCGGCAAGGCGGCGCTGCTCTATCGCGGCCGCACCGACACGACCGCTGCGCGCGGACGGAGCGGCGAACTGCTGCTCGATCCGCTGGCCATCATCATCCAGGGCGGCAGCGGCGACGGCAGCAACGACGGCAGCCAGATATTTGCCAGCGGCAGCACGCCGGGCACGGTCAGCACCGATGCGCTCGGCCCGACTGTCATCTTCGAAAGCGAAATCGAGGAACAGAGCAAGACCACCAACATCATCCTGCGCGCGCAGCGTTCGGTGAATGTCGGCAGCAACCAGTTCAGCTACACCGGCAGCGGCAACCTCGCGGGTGAAACCACTGGTCAGCTGGCGCTGGCCAGCGGCAGCAGCCTGCTGATCGAAACCCGCAATCTGGGCGTCGGCGAAGGCGGCGCCAGCGCCGGCATCGACCTGGTCAGCAATGGCTGGCACGGTTCGGCGCTGCAGATCATCACCCAGGGCAGCGGCAACATCACGCTGCAGACCGGCTACAGCAACGGCGTGAAAGTGGGCGACCAGATCGCCAACCTGCTGCTGCCGGTCCTGCGTACCGGTGCCGGCAGCATCCTGGTTCGCAGCTCCGACGGCTCGCAGGTCCAGCTTCTGGGTTCAAGCTACACGTCCGGTGGCGCCATCCAGATCACGGCCAGCTCGGTAACCGGCGGCACGACGTTCAACGCGGCGGCGGGCACGCAGATCACCGGCGATTACGACATCCCGAATGGCACGACCGCTTTCAACGGCGGCGCATCGTCGATCAGCGGCGGTCTTACCCTGTCCGGCACCCTTACCGGTGATGCCGCGCTGTCGCTCAACCAGCTCACCTGGAACGGCGGAGCAATGGCCGGTTCCGGCACCACGACGCTCACCGGCAGCGGCACGGTCACCAACGCCGCGGCCTACAAGTACCTGCAGCGCAGGCTCGATGTCGCAGGCGCCCTCACCTTCGCCAACAGCTCCAGCTACCCGTTCTACATCCAGGACGGCGGCACGCTCAACGTCACCGCTACCGGCCTGATTAATACCGCGGCCAATGGCTACATCTATCTGAACGAGGCCTACAACGGCGCCGGCAACGGCAGCGCATCCATCACCTCGGCCGCCGGCGGGCGCATCAACGTCGCCGCCGACACCTCGCTGACCATCGACAGCGACAACGCCTCCGGCGACCAGATCGGCGGCTCCTTCGCGCTCGGCGGCCCCGGTGTGCTCCGATTCAATTCCGGTGTCGTCAATATCAACCAGGCCTCCGCCTTCACCGGCGCAGGCGCCCTGCGCATCAGCGGCAGCGGAACCCTCAACACCAACGCCGCCACCGCCTTTGCCAATCTCGAACTCGACGCCGGCACCCTGGGCGGTTCGGCCAGCGCCTCCATCGACCACCTCACATGGAACGGCGGCCTCATGGCCGGGGCCGGCACGGTCACCCTCTCCGGGTCGGGCACCGTCACCAACGCCACCTCGTACAAGTACCTCGATCGACGCCTCGATGTCGCAGGCACGCTCACCTTCGCCAACAGCAGCGGCTACGACCTCTACATCCGCGACAACGGCAACCTGAGCATCACCTCGACCGGTCTCGTCGACACCGCATCGAACGGCTTCATCTACCTGCAGGAAAGTCTGAACGGCAGTGGCAGCGGCAACGGCACCGTCTTTGCCTCGGTCTCCTCGGCTGCCGGCGGACGCATCAATGTCGCCTCCGGCACCGTCCTGAACATCAACGCCGACACCGCCACCGGAAACCGCATCGGCGGCACCTTCGCGCTCACCGGCGAGGGCGTGCTCCAACTCGCCTCCGGCACCATCGCCATCAGCGACGCTTCCGCCTTCACCGGCGCCGGCGCCCTGCGCATCGCCGGCTCCACCCTGGCCACCAACGCTGCAACCAGCTTCGCCAACCTCGAACTCAACGCCGGCACCCTCGCAGGTTCCGCCAACTCAACCATCGACCGCCTCACCTGGAACGGCGGAGCAATGGCTGGCAGCGGCATCGTCACGCTGGCCGGAACTGCGACGATTTCGTCTGTCCCCGGGTACAAGGACAGCTCGCGCGATATCCAGATCACCGGCAACGCCACGATTGCCAACCAGAACGGCTACGCGCTCAGGCTGAACAGTGCCCGGCTCTATACGGAAGCCAGCGGCAGCCTGACGCTGGTGGACGGCGCACAGATCCTGCACACCGGCACCGGCCGCATCGACAACGGCGGGCTGATGGTCAAGACCGGAGCCGCGCCACTGTCACTGGCCGTACCGCTGACCAATGCCGGTACCTTGCGCATCGAGGAAGGCTCGCTGACCGTCGGAGCCTTCCCTGTCAACGCAGGCCGCCTGACCATACTTGCCGGCGCAAACCTGATCACCGGCAATGCGAACCTGCTCAACACCGGTGTGATCGACGGCCGCGGCACGATCAATGTCGGAACCGGCACGCTGACCAACGCCGGCACGGTACGGCCCGGCGACAGCGGTGGCACGGGCACCCTGGCGGTTACCGGGAACTTCGCACAGACAGCCGCCGGTCGCCTCGAAGCCGACGTGCTCGGCGTGTCGGCGACGCAGCAGGACCACCTCGACGTCAGCGGCAGCA
>DATCUL010000094.1:0-9023 GCA_036567405.1 Methyloversatilis sp.
CTCGCGCCGGTCACCGCGCGCATCCGCGAATGGCTGGCGGGACAGCACATCGCCGACATCGATTACAAGGGTCATCCGAAGGACACCGCGCGCGAACTGTGCCATCCGGATTATCGGGTGATCGATCCGCCGTGCGCGCTCGAGATGCACATGGCGCATACGCCCTACGATGCCGTGGTCGGCGTGCGTTCCAGCGCGCTGCTGTTCGCGCGGCAGATCTATGACCCGTCGGTGCCCGTGCTGGCCTTCGGCTGGCAGGAACTGGGCTTCAAGTCGGACGCGGAGAAAGCGGACATGAAACACGCCTTCGAACAATGCGGTGTGGTGTTCGCATGAGTCTGGCGACGCTGCGGGCGCGCATCCCCGTCATCAATTCCTGGCTGCTGGCCGGGGTGTTCTTCTGCATTCCGATACAGGTCGCACCGGCCTTCTGGCTGACCGCGGCGATACTGCTGCTGTGGCTGATCGAAGGCCGTTATGCGGACAAGCTGCGTATTGCGCTGGCCGAGCCGCTGACCTGGATCTTCGCTGCGTACTACGGCGTATTCCTGCTGTCCATGCTGTGGACCGAGGACAAGGCCTGGGGCTGGCGCATGGTCGGCAAGCAGCAGTTCTTCCTGCTGTTCCCGCTGTACTTCACTGTCGCGCGGCGCGAGCACCTCGGCCGCTATGTCGGCGCCTTCCTGCTGTCGGTGTCGATGTGCGAGCTGCTGGCCTTCTACAACTGGGCGCAGCTGCATCTGTGGCCGGGACTGCCGGACGGCATCCGCGTCGCCAAAGGCGCGGACGACACCGCGCCTTTTGTCGACCGCATCCTGTATACGCCATCGCTGGCACTGGCCGGTTATCTTGCCGGTCACCGCCTGCTGTTCGAGGCGCGATCGCTGCGCAGCCGCGCGATGTACGCAGTGCTGCTGCTGTCGACCACCGCCAATCTGCTCATTTCCGGTGGTCGGGCCGGCATGGTCGGTTTCCTCGCGCTGATTGCGCTGCTGGTATTCCAGCGCTTCGCGCGCCGGCCGGTAACGGCGGCGGCGACCGCCTCGCTGCTGATCGCCACCGTGGTGCTTGGCGGATATCACGGGAACAGCTACTTCAAGGCGCGCGTGGACGACGCGATCGATCAGGTGAGCCACTACGAGGAGCGTCCCAATTCTTCGGTCGGCCTGCGCATCGTCTATTCGACCAATGCCTGGCGCATCTACGCCGAACATCCGCTGCTCGGCGTCGGTGCCGGCGACTATCCGGAGGAGTACCGGAAAATGAATGCGCTGCACACGCCGCGGTGGAAACCGGCGTGGAATCCGCACAGCCAGTATCTGCTGGCGCTGACCAGCGCCGGCCTGGCAGGTGGCGCCGCGCTGCTGGCGGTGCTGCTGGCGCCTCTGGTTCGCGAACGACCGGCCGGCGACCGTCGTCGCATCGGCCGGGCCTTGCCCGTGCTGTTCATCGTGCTGTGCCTTTTCGAGTCCTATCTGATGCGCTCCAACACCAGCCTGATGTACGTGCTTTTCCTCGCCGCGCTGTGGCGCGGCGCCGGGGGCGCGACCGCGTGAAGCGCATCCTGATCATCCGCACCTCGGCCATCGGCGACGTGGTGTTCGCCTCGCCGCTGGCAGCGGCACTGCGGCGCAGCCATCCGGACGCCTGGATCGCCTGGCTGGTCGAACCGGGCATCGCGCCGCTGATCGCGCACGACGACTGCATCGACGAGGTGATCCCCTGGCCCAAGGGCGAGTGGAAGGCGCTCTGGCGCGACGGCCGGCGGCTGGAGCTGTGGCGGCGCGTGCGCGCCTTCCGCGCCATGCTGCGTGAGCGCCGCTTCGACACCGCGCTCGACCTGCAGGGCCTGCTCAAGAGCGGGCTGCTGGCCTGGATGAGCGGCGCGCGCCGGCGCGTCGGGCTCGGGTCGAAGGAAGGCAGCGGCTGGCTGATGACCGAAGTGCTGGCACGCGGCGGCGATCATGCGCGCATCAGTTCCGAATACCTGTTCCTCGCGCAGCACCTCGGGCTCGACTGTGCCGACTTCCTGCCGCGACTGACGGTCGCGGCCGATGCCGACGCACGCGCGCTCGACCTGCTGGCGGCGAACCGGCTGATTCCGGGGCGTTACGTCGCGTTCGCCCCCTTCACCACGCGGCCGCAGAAGCACTGGTTCGAGGATGCCTGGCAGACGCTGGCGATGCGGATGGCCGACGAGCAGGGATTGACGCCGGTGCTGCTCGGCGGCCCGGACGATCGCGAGGCGGCGGCGCGCATCGCCGCGGCCGATGTGCGCATCGTCAATTTCGCCGGCAGCACGCGTCTGCCGGAAGCGGCGGCGCTGATCCGACATGCGGCGCTGCTGGTCGGCGTCGATACCGGCCTGACCCACATCGGCATCGCGCTGGCGCGGCCGACGGTGGCCATCTTCGGATCGACCTGTCCGTACAGCGTGACCGGGCGTGCCAATGCGAAGGTGATCTGGCTCGGCAAGTCCTGCTCGCCGTGCCGCCGCCACCCGACCTGCGGCGGCAGCTTCCACTGCCTGCGCGACATCACGCCGCAGCATGTCATCGACGTCGCGTTGCCACTGACCGGTCTGCCCGCATGAAAACGCTGCATATCGAAATGGGCCGCCATCGTCTCGGCGGCACCATGCAGGTCTATTACCTGATGCGCGGCCTGCGCGAGCGCGGCGTACCGGCCGTACTGGTGTGCGCGCGCGGCGGCGACCTGCACCAGCTGGCCGCGCGTGACGGTCTCAACCTGCGCGCGGTCGATTTCGCCGGCGACGTCGACCTGCGCTTCGTCTGGCGTCTGGCCGCCATCCTGCGTGCCGAACGGCCGGACATCATCCACATCCACAGCCGGCGCGGCGCCGACACGCTGGGCCTGATCGCCGCGAAGATCACCGGCATCGGCAAGGTCATCCTGTCGCGGCGCGTGGACGATCCGGTCAGGCCGGGCTGGCTGACGCAGCTGCGCTACGTGAAGCTGCCCGACCGCGTGGTGACGGTGTCCAAGGGCATCGCCCGCGTGCTCGAAGCAGCTGGCGTGCCGGCGTCGGGCATACGGCAGGTGTACAGCGCGATCGACTTCCGCGCCTACCAGTCGGCGCTCGACGTCGCCGCGGCGCGAGCGCGGCTCGACCTGCCGCCGGACGTGCCGGTGCTGGTGGTGATCGCCCAGCTGATTCCGCGCAAGGGGCACCGATTCCTGCTGCAGGCGCTGCCGGCCGTGCTGGCGCAGCATCCGGGTACCCGGGTGCTGTTCGTCGGCGAAGGCGCGGAAGAGGCCGCGCTGCGCGCCGAGGTGGTACGCGGCGGGCTCGACGCATGCGTGCGTTTCCTCGGCTATCGCAACGACATCGGCGACATCCTGCGCGCCTGCGATGTGCTGGTGCATCCGGCGACCATGGAAGGCTTCGCCAATGTGGCGATGCAGGCGATGGCGTCGGGCATTCCGGTGGTGTCGTCGGCCGTCGGCGGCATGCCGGAATCGGTGCGCGACGGTGTCACCGGCCTGCTGGTGCCGCCCTGCGATCCGTCCTCACTGGCGGCGGCGCTGCTGCGCCTGCTCGACGATCCGGCGCTGCGTGCCCGACTCGGTGAACAGGGCCGGCGCATCGTCGAGCGGGAATTCAATACCGATGCGATGATCGACGGCAATCTGCGCGTCTATCGCGAGTTGCTGGCGGACTGAGGCGGGCGGAACGAAATTGTCGTGACATGACAGCCGCCTCATCCAGCATCCCGCACAGCGCGCAGACCGGGCCGCACGAACAGCTTGCAGCGCTGATCGAGCGCCGCGCCGGCAATCCGTTCCGCAAGCCGGTCGCACCGTTCAGTCTCGACGCCTATGCGCGCTTCACCGCCATCTGCGATCCGGCCCGGCCGCTGATCGTCGATAGCTGCTGCGGCGTCGGCGAGAGCACGCTGCATCTGGCGGAGCGTTTTGCCGACCACTTCGTGCTCGGCGTCGACCAGTCGTCGGACCGGCTGTCGCGTGCGCCGGCGCTGCCGGCCAACGCGCTGCTGCTGCGCGCCGACATGGCCGACATCTGGTGCCTGCTGCGCCAGCATGCCTGGCGGCCGGCGCGCCAGTACCTGCTGTATCCGAACCCGTGGCCCAAGATCGGCCAGCTGGCCCGCCGCTGGCCGGCACACCCGGTGTTTCCGGTCGTGCTGGCGCTGGGCGGCATCATCGAATGCCGCAGCAACTGGCGCATCTATGTCGAGGAATTCGCACTGGCGGCGCACCTGATCGCCGGCATCGACGCGCCGGTCGATGCCTTTTTGCCCGGGGAAGCGATGACGCCTTTCGAGCGCAAGTATCTGGCGAGCGGACATCCGCTGTTCCGCTGCGTCTTGCCGTGGGCGGGGCGAACATGAGCGAGCCGTGCCGGCAGTGCGGTGCGTGCTGCGCCAGTTTCCGCGTGGATTTCCATCCGTCTGCCGGCGAGGCGCGGGGTGGCTGCGTGCCCGAGGGCCTGTACGACGAACTGAATGCCTCGATCGCCCGCATGCGCGGCACCGATGATGCGCAACCGCGCTGCCGGGCGCTGAGCGGCGCGATAGGCGACGCAGTACGCTGCGTCATCTACGACGAACGGCCGGAACCGTGCCGCGAATTCGAGGCGGGATCGGACGCCTGCAAGCGTGCGCGCCGGCGCCACGGCCTGCCCGACTCCGCGTGAGCCCGCGCAGGCGATGACCGGATCGCGACCATGGGGCGCTCCCACAGGGGGCGCAGCGCGGGGTTTTCTGTAGGAGCGACCCATGGTCGCGAAACCCCACGTCGATCATCACGTACCGTTGTTCGGAGGCCTTGTCGCAGCCACGGTCCGCTCTTGTGGAAGACGCGATTACCGCCCCAGGATCAGCGGTTCCGGTTCGAGTGCCACGCCGAAGCGCTGCCTGACGCTGGCTTGTATGTCCGCCGCAAGCCCGAGCAGGTCGGCCGCGCTGGCGTTGCCGTGGTTCACCAGCACCAGTGCCTGGCGGTCATGTACGCCGGCATCGCCGCGGCGCACGCCTTTCCAGCCGCACTGGTCGATCAGCCAGGCGGCGGCGAACTTGACGCTGCCGTCAGTGGCCGGGTAGTGCGGCGCCTCGGGGTGGCTGGCGAGCAGTCCTGCTGCCTCCGCTGCCGGCAGCACCGGATTGCGGAAGAAGCTGCCGGCATTGCCCAGCACGGCCGGGTCGGGCAGTTTCGCGCGCCGCACTGCGCAGACCGCGTCGAACACGTCCCGCGGCGTCGGCTCTGCGATGCCGCGGGCAGCCAGTTCGCGCCTCAGATCGGCGTAGTCGCAGCGCACGTCCGGGCGCGTCGTCAGCCGGAACGCGACCCGGGTGATGATGGCGCGCCCTGCCAGTTCATGCTTGAAGATGCTGTCGCGATAGCCGGCGCGGCAGTCGGCGGCGCTCAGATGGCGCCAGCGGCGGTCTGTCGTGTCCCATGCCACGACATGATCCAGGTGATCGATCAGTTCCACGCCGTAGGCGCCGATGTTCTGTACCGGTGCCGCGCCGACGGTGCCGGGGATCAGTGCGAGGTTCTCGAGTCCGTGCCAGCCATGCGCCAGCGCGCGGGTCACCCAGTCGTGCCAGGGTTCGCCGGCGGCGACGGCGACGGTCACGGTGTCTCCGGTGCGGTCCAGCACCTCGATGCCGCGCGTGCGCATGTGCAGCACCGTGCCCGGGAAGTCGGCGCCGAACACGATGTTGCTGCCGCCGCCCAGCACCAGCAGCGGTTCGCCGCGGCGCTGCAGGTCGTCGGTCAGGGCCGGCAGGTCGGCGTCATCGTCGACCGGTTGCAGGTGAGCCGCGCGTGCCGGCAGGTGCAGCGTGTTGCAGTCGCGCAGGTCCGCGTCGGTCAGGGCGGGCTTGATCATGGTGCGCCGGTCGTGAAATAGGGCGCGAGTATAGCCAGACAGTACGTTGTCGAAGCCATGGTCGTCTTGGCTTGGAATTGAATAAAAGATATCATATATAAGACTTGATCCGTGTTTGGCACCGCGCGATTTTGCGCTGCGCCACACGCTTTTGCGATTGCTTGCAGGGTGCTGATTTCAAAACACTATTGCACATACGCATCGGAACAGGTCTCGGATTTTCTGCCCGCGTCGTCGTGCGATGCACCATCAGGAGTGTGTGTCGTTCTATCATGCGGAATATCTGTCTACCGGAGGACCCACCGTGCTTGAAGCTTACCGTGCCCATGTTGCTGAACGCGCCGCGCTCGGCATTCCCCCGCTTCCGCTGACCGCGAAGCAGACTGCCGAACTGATAGAACTGCTGAAGGCGCCGCCCAAGGGCGAGGAAGCCACTCTGGTCGAACTCATCACCTACCGCGTGCCGGCAGGTGTGGACGACGCCGCGAAGGTGAAAGCCAGCTACCTGGCCGCCGTGGCGCACGGTACCGAAAAGTGCCCGCTGATCTCGAAGCAGAAGGCGACCGAACTGCTGGGCACCATGCTCGGCGGCTACAACATCAGCCCGCTGATCGACCTGCTGGACGACGCCGAGACCGGCGCGGTGGCCGCTGCCGGCCTGAAGAACACGCTGCTGATGTTCGACCAGTTCCATGACGTCAAGGAAAAGGCCGACGCCGGCAACGCCAACGCGGCCGCCGTGCTGAAGAGCTGGGCCGAAGGCGAGTGGTTCACCAGCCGTCCGGAAGTGCCGAAGTCGATCACGCTGACCATCCTCAAGGTGACCGGCGAAACCAATACCGACGACCTGTCGCCGGCACCGGACGCATGGAGCCGCCCGGACATTCCGCTGCACGCGCTGGCGATGCTGAAGAACGCACGCCCGGGCATCACGCCGGAAGAGGACGGCAAGCGCGGTCCGGTCAAGTTCATCGAATCGCTGCGCGCCAAGGGCAACCTCGTTGCCTACGTCGGCGACGTGGTGGGTACCGGTTCGAGCCGCAAGTCGGCCACCAACTCGGTGCTGTGGTTCACCGGCGAAGACATTCCGTTCGTGCCGAACAAGCGTTACGGCGGCGTGTGTCTGGGCAGCAAGATCGCCCCGATCTTCTACAACACGATGGAAGACGCCGGCGCGCTGCCGATCGAACTGGACGTGAGCCAGATGGACATGGGTGACGTGGTCGAACTGCGTCCGTATGAAGGCAAGGCGCTGAAGGACGGCAAGGTTATCGCCGAATTCACCGTCAAGTCCGACGTGCTGTTCGACGAAGTGCGTGCCGGTGGCCGCATTCCGCTGATCATCGGCCGCGGCCTGACTGCCAAGGCGCGTGAGGCGCTGGGCCTGCCGCCGTCGACGCTGTTCCGTCTGCCGCAGAACCCGGCCGATTCCGGCAAGGGCTACTCGCTGGCGCAGAAGATGGTCGGCCGCGCCTGTGGCCTGCCGGAAGGCAAGGGCGTGCGCCCGGGCACCTACTGCGAACCGAAGATGACCACGGTCGGCTCGCAGGACACCACCGGCCCGATGACGCGCGACGAACTGAAGGATCTGGCCTGCCTCGGCTTCTCGGCCGATCTGGTGATGCAGTCCTTCTGCCACACCGCCGCCTATCCGAAGCCGGTCGACGTCAAGATGCACCGCGAGCTGCCGGAATTCATCAGCACGCGTGGCGGTGTCGCGCTGCGTCCGGGTGACGGCGTGATCCACTCCTGGCTGAACCGCCTGCTGCTGCCGGACACCGTCGGCACCGGCGGCGACTCGCACACCCGTTTCCCGATCGGCATTTCCTTCCCGGCCGGTTCCGGTCTGGTCGCGTTCGCCGCTGCCACCGGCGTCATGCCGCTGGACATGCCGGAGTCGGTGCTGGTCCGCTTCAAGGGCAAGATGCAGCCCGGCATCACGCTGCGCGATCTGGTGCATGCGATCCCGCTGTACGCGATCAAGGCCGGCCTGCTGACCGTCGAGAAGAAGGGCAAGAAGAACATCTTCTCCGGCCGCATCCTCGAAATCGAAGGCCTGCCGGACCTGAAGGTGGAACAGGCGTTCGAGCTGTCCGACGCCTCGGCCGAACGCTCGGCCGCCGGCTGCACGGTCAAGCTGAACAAGGAACCGATGATCGAGTACATGAACTCGAACATCGTGCTGATGAAGAACATGATCGCCAACGGCTATCAGGACGCCCGTACGCTGGCTCGCCGCATCAAGGCGATGGAAGCCTGGCTGGCCGATCCGAAGCTGCTGGAAGGCGATGCGGACGCCGAATACGCCGCAGTGATCGACATCAACCTCGATGACATCAAGGAACCGATCGTCTGCTGCCCGAACGATCCGGATGATGCGAAGTTCCTGTCCGAAGTGCAGGGCCAGGCGATCGACGAAGTGTTCATCGGTTCGTGCATGACCAATATCGGCCACTTCCGCGCGGCGTCCAAGCTGCTCGAAGGCAAGCGCGACATTCCGGTCAAGCTGTGGGTCGCTCCGCCGACCAAGATGGATGCGGCCGAACTGACCAAGGAAGGTCATTACGGCGTGTTCGGCGCGGCCGGTGCGCGTACCGAAATGCCGGGCTGCTCGCTGTGCATGGGCAACCAGGCGCAGGTGCGTGAAGGCGCGACGGTCATGTCGACCTCGACCCGCAACTTCCCGAACCGCCTGGGCAAGAACACCAATGTCTATCTGGGTTCCGCCGAACTGGCCGCGATCTGCTCGAAGCTGGGCCGCATCCCGACCGTTGCCGAGTACCACGCCGACATGGGCGCCATCAACAAGGACGGCGACAAGGTCTACCGCTACATGAACTTCGACCAGATCGAAGAGTATGCGGAAACTGCCAAGGCAGTGACGGCCTGATCTTCAGACCGCTGCAGTCCGGGCACCAAAGGCCCGCCGGAGTTCCGGCGGGCCTTTTTCATTCGCGTTCGGGCATCGAGGGCGGTATTTTTGCCATCAGCATTCGATCATGACACTCATGTTGTATGCCGGCCGACCGTTAAGCCCTGGATCTTCATCAAAACGGCTGCGGCCGCCGCACACATGTCCTTCGACCTTGAACATCTCGATGTGCTGCTGGTGGAACCGTTGCCGACCCAGCTGAAAATCGTCCGCGAG
>DATCUL010000095.1:0-3093 GCA_036567405.1 Methyloversatilis sp.
TGCGGATCGTGCGTCCAAAGCCGACGCGGACGATGCCGGCGGACCTGCACAAGCGGAACCGGCCGGTGGCGGAAGTCGTTCCGTGTCGGAATAGTCCGTTCCTTTCCGCCATGTGTTGGCACAAAGCCTGCGAGCGCCGTGCCGCAGGAGCCCGACACAATGAAAAACGCCCGCAAGGCGATACATCTGTGCAGCTGTAACGGCACGGTCGAATTCGATATCCGACGGCTGACCGACGTGCTTGCGCCCGACGCAGCGCTGACGGTCGGACGGCAGCTTTGTCGCCGCGACGCGCATGCTTTTGCCGAAGCTCTGGGCGGTGCCCCCGAGGCCATCGTCGGCTGTACGCAGGAGTCCGCGCTGCTGCGCGAACTGGCCGACGAGAGCGGCAGCGCGTCCGGCGTCTCTTTCATCAATCTGCGCGACATCGCCGGGCGCAGTGCGCGTGGCGCCGATGTACAACCCGCGCTGGCGGCGCGTCTGGCCGTTGCCGGACTGGCCGACCCGGCGCCGGTGCCGGCCGTCAGCTATGAATCCGCAGGCCGCCTGATGATCATCGGACCGGCCGGCGCGGCGCTGGGCTGGGCGGAAGAGGCGCAGAGGCTGCACGGCGAGCGGCTTGCGATCAATGTGCTGATGACTGCGCGCGACGGTACCGAACTGCCGGTGCGTCGCGATTACCCGCTGACCACCGGCCGCGACGTGAAGGTGTCGGGCTGGCTGGGCGCGTTCGAAGTGAGCTGGCAGCGCGCCAACGCGATCGACCTCGACGCCTGCGTGCGTTGCAACGCCTGCATCGACGCCTGTCCGGAAGGCGCCATCGGTTATGACTATCAGGTCGATGCCGCGCGTTGCTCCGGTCACCGCGCCTGCGTCGATGCCTGCCGGGACATCGGGGCGATCAACTTTGCGGCGGTCGGAAGCATGCGCAGCGAAACCTGCGATCTGGTGCTGGATCTGTCGGAACCGCCGCTGATCCGCGTTCCGCATCCGCCACAGGGCTATCTCGCACCAGGGCGTGATCCGCTCGAGCAGTCGCGCGCGCTGCAAAGGCTCGCCACGCTGGTCGGCGAATTCGAAAAGCCGAAATTCTTCAGCTACAGGCCGTCGATCTGCGCACACGGCCGCAGCAGCAAGTCTGGCTGCAATCGCTGCATTGACGTCTGTTCGACCGAGGCCATCCGGGCCGACGGCGACGGCGTGTTTGTCGAGCCCCATCTGTGCATGGGATGTGGTGCCTGTGCGACAGTTTGTCCCACCGGTGCGATGCGCTATGCCTACCCGTCGGCCAGCGATGTTGCGGTGCGCATCAAGACTGCGCTGCAGGCCTGGCGTGCCACCGGTGGCGTTGGCGCGCGCGTGCTGTTCCATTCCGAAGAGCGCGGCGAAGCTCTGCTTGCGCTGACCGGACGCCGACGTGCGTTGCCTGCCGACGTGCTGCCGATCGCGGTCCGCGATGTCGCGTCCATCGGTCTGGAGCTCATGCTGGCGACGCTGTGCTACGGCGCTGCACAATGCGTCATTCTGTCCCACGATGACCAGCCGGACGCCTATGCGCAGGCTATCGACACGCAGATGGGCATCGGCCGGACGGTGCTCGATGCACTGGGTTATGCGGCCGATGCACTGGTACATGTGTGCGCCGACGAGGCCGATGTGCTGGCGCGCCGGCTCGCTGCGACGGCTGGAGCGCATGTCGACTGCGCACCGGCCGGTTTCGCCCTGCCTGTGGAAAAGCGCACCGCGCTCGAATTCTGCGTGGAACATCTGGTTCGCCACGCGCGCCGCCGGCCGGAGGCGATCGCGCTGCCCGCCGGTTCGCCGTTCGGCACGGTCAATATCGAACGCGACGCGTGCACGTTGTGCATGAGCTGCGTCGGTGCCTGTCCTGCCTCGGCGCTGATGGACGGCGGTGATGCGCCGAAACTCCGCTTTGTCGAACGCAATTGCGTGCAGTGCGGCCTGTGCGTGAATACCTGTCCGGAGAATGCGCTCAGTCTCGAGGCGCGGCTGCTGACCGGCGATGCGGTCAGGCGCGAGCGGGTGCTGAACGAAACCGAACCTTTCCATTGCGTCGCCTGCGGCAAGGCCTTCGGCACGCGGCAGATGATCGATGCGATGACCTCCAGGCTGTCCGCGCATTCGATGTTCGCCGGTGGCGACGCGCTGCGCCGGCTGCAGATGTGCGCCGACTGCCGGGTGATCGACATGATGCAGGGGGCCGGGCGTGAAACCTCGGTGTTCGACCTGTGAAGGCGGCTCACGCAGAAGCCGGCGTGCAGCCCGTGAGCTTCGTCCGTCATCCGCTCGGCGACGAGGATTTCGCGCGCGCCAATCACTACGCGCTGATTTCAAGACTGTTCCATTCGGCACCGGATGCAGCGCTGCTGCAGACGCTGGGCGCCTCCGGCGACTGGCCGATCGATGCCGATGCGCCGTCGGCCGAGGCGATGCTGATGGCCGACGCCTGGAATGCACTGTGTGCGGCGGCGTCGGTGGTGGATGCCGAATCGATCGGCATGGAGTTCGATGGCCTGTTCGGCGGTGTCGGACGGCCGGCGGTCGTGCCGTTCGCGTCTTTCTACCTGACCGGCTTCATGCACGAAAAACCGCTCGTGCGACTGCGCGACGATCTGGCCGCGCTCGGCCTGCAGCGGGCACGAGGCGAGGTGCAGCCGGAGGACCACATCGCCGCGCTGGCCGATGTCATGCGGCTGCTGCTCACCGATACGACGCGTTCGGCCGGCGAGCGTGCGGCAGTACAGGACGCCTTTCTGGTCACCCATATCGAACCCTGGTACGGCGCGTTCTTCGACGCGCTGGATGTCTGGCCCGGTGCGAACTTCTACCGCCGTGCCGGTCAGTACGCGCGCTGCTTCCTCGACATCGAGGTGGTGGCGCGCCGGATAGAACCCTGAAGCAGCAAACAAGCGACGTCACCCCGACAGCGAGCAAAAGGAGGACAGGACCATGACCCGGCAAACCAATCTGAAACGCAGGCATTTCCTGCTGACCGCAGGCGTCGGTGGTGTTGGCGCCGCGGCGGCCGTGGTGGCGGCGCGCGCGCCGGCAGAACCGCCTCCTGCCGCCCAG
>DATCUL010000096.1:0-7470 GCA_036567405.1 Methyloversatilis sp.
GCCGACGAGGCAATCGAAACAGCGGTTGCCGGCATCCTGCGGGACGTCAGGACGCGGGGCGATGCGGCCGTGCTCGACTGCACGCGCCGCCTCGACCGGCTGGATGCCGCATCCATGGTCGAGCTCGAACTGCCGCGCAGCGTGCTTGACGAGGCGTACGCCAGCCTGACCGACGAGCAGCGCGGTGCGCTGGTGGAGGCGGCCGAGCGAGTGCGTCTGTACCACGAGCGACAGCGGCTGACGTCGTGGGAATACACGGAAGCCGACGGCACGACGCTGGGCCAGAAGGTGACGCCGCTCGATCGCGTCGGCCTCTACGTGCCGGGCGGACGGGCGTCCTATCCCAGTTCGGTGCTGATGAATGCGATACCGGCCAAGGTCGCTGGGGTCAGCGAACTGATCATGGTCGTGCCGACGCCCGGGGGCGAACGCAATCCGCTGGTGCTGGCGGCGGCGGCGATCACCGGCGTGGATCGCGTGTTCACGATAGGTGGCGCGCAGGCGGTCGGTGCGCTGGCCTATGGCACGCAGACCATTCCGCAGGTAGACAAGATCGTCGGCCCCGGCAATGCCTATGTGGCGAGTGCCAAACGCCGGGTATTCGGCACCGTTGGCATCGACATGGTGGCCGGCCCGTCCGAGGTGCTGGTGATTTCCGACGGTCACGGCAACCCGGACTGGGTGGCCATGGACCTGTTCGCCCAGGCCGAACACGACGAACTCGCCCAGTCCATCCTGCTGTGTACCGATGCGGCCTTTCTCGATCGCGTGCATTCGGCAATAGACCGGCTGCTGCCCGGCATGCCGCGGCGCGAAACGATTGCCGCCTCGCTCGCCAACCGCGGTGCGCTGGTCAAGGTGCGCGATCTCGGCGAGGCGTGCGATATCGCCAACCGCATCGCGCCCGAGCACCTCGAAATCTGCACCGAAGACCCGCGTGCGCTGGTCGACCGCATCCGCCACGCCGGTGCGATGTTCCTCGGCCACTATTCGGTCGAGGCGCTCGGAGATTATTGCGCCGGGCCGAATCACGTGCTGCCGACGATGCGCAGCGCGCGCTTTTCCAGCCCGCTGGGCGTGTATGACTTCCAGAAACGCACGTCCATCCTGGATATTTCGGCCGAAGGCGCGCAGGCGCTGGGCCGGATCGCTTCGGTCCTGGCTCATGGCGAAGGATTGCAGGCGCACGCGATGTCGGCAGAGTTCCGTATCGGCGAATGACTTCCGCCGACGCACGACACCGCGTAAAGTTGCGCCGGGCCGTGCGTACGCTCCCTGACAGAGGCGGACGCGCATCGTTGCAGGTGTGTGATCTGAGCGGGGAGTACGCATGCAGCCGTCGGAAGTACCGAACGAAGGAAAGCGGACAAGCGGAGAGGATGCTCACGGTCTGCCGTTTCCGGTAGTGCGCGAAGTCGGTGCCCTGGCGCCTTTCGAATGGCTGGCCAAAGGTGCCGCCGATCTGGCGCGACAGCCCGCCGCGAGCATCTTCTACGGCGCCTGCTTTGCGATCATGGGGCTGCTGCTGTCCATCGTGTTCAACCACGCGTCCCACCTTACTTCGGCGCTGGTCTGCGGTTTCCTGCTGCTCGGCCCGTTTCTGGCGCTCGGGCTCTACGATCTGTCGCGACAGCGCGAGAAGGGGTTGCCGCCGATGCTGGCGCACTCGCTGCTGGCAATACAGCACAACGCAGGCTCGATCGGCATATTCGCGCTCGTACTCGTGATCATCTTCCTGATCTGGGCCCGCGCGTCGCTGATCGTGTTCGCGCTGTTCTACACGTCGGAAATGCCGTCGGTCAGTCGCTTCCTGCAGCAGGTCGTCAGCCTGCAGAACGCCGAATTCCTGATGGCTTACGCCGTGGTGGGGCTCATTTTCGCGTCTCTGGTGTTCGGATCCAGCGTGGTGGCGATGCCGCTGATGCTCGATCGTCGTCAGGACGCCGTGACTTCCATACTGGCGAGCCTGATTGCTCTGGGGCGCAATCCGCTGCCGATGCTTGTCTGGGCCGTGATCATCGTGCTGCTGACGGTGGCGGGCTTCACGACGCTGTTCCTCGGGCTGGTCATCCTGATGCCGCTGATCGGTCACGCGACCTGGCATGCCTACAGGGCGCTGGTGGAACCTTTGCAGCGCCCTGATCTCGATCCGGACCGCTAGCGCTTCCAGCGGGCGGCGACCAGCGCCAGACCGGCCGCCATCATCCAGCCGCCTGAGACTTCCGGCACCGGCGGTATCGTGAAGGTCGTGAGATTCGGCTGCGCGGCCGCATGGTCGCCGTCGATGAATCCGTTCCAGTTCGATGCCGTATTGATCAGCGCGCGGTAGAACGCGAAATCCGCCTTGCCGCTGCGAAGGCCTGCGTACTCCGAATAGTCGGTGCCGGCCGGAAGGACGACTGCGTTGACGCCGTCCTGCAGACCGGCTGCGGCAATGGCCGTCGCGGCAGCCGACGCCGCTTCGCTCGAGACGGCGGCGAGGAAGGTTGTTGGCAGGCTGGCGCCGGCGCCCTGGTAGGCGTACAGCGTTTCCGCGGTGCTGCTCAGCGCACGGTTGCCGGTCGAAGTCAGCGTGCCGACCGACACCGAATGACCGATCTGGTCGATCTGGCTGAAGCGGACGACAGTGCCGGCCGTGATGATGGTGGTGCCGGTGTCCCAGGTGTGAAAGCCCTCCGCGCTCGTGAATGCCGAGCCGTTCCAGCTGCTGTCGGAAAAATACAGCGTGCTGTGGGCGCCCAGATCGGCAAGGGCGACGATTGCCCAGCCGTCCTCGTCGGCGTTGAAGGCCGTGAAGGCGATGTCTCCTGCACCCAGTGCGAATGCGTTGGGGGCGGACAGGCAAAGCGATGCGAACAGCAGCTTTCTGGCTGAAAACATGAAAACACTCCTATCGAAATGAAACGAACCGCTCCGGTCTGGAGCGAAGGCTTTCGGGTGGTGTCTCCTGCAGCCTGGTCGGCTGCAACGTCGCTGTTCGGATTGGCTGCGTGTGCGATCACCCGCAGCCAATCTATGACATTATGTTACAAATATCAAATCGGAATACTCAACGCAGGGTCATGCCGGTCCATCCCTGCTTGCGCAGGCAGTCGTACAGGCCACGCGTGACGGTGCCGGCGACCGGGTCCGGCTGATGTGCGTCGCCGAGTCCGGACAGGCAGCGATCCTGATCCGCAGTCAGTTCCGCACCTCCTGCGCCCGCCTTTGCCCACATCGCGATGCGGACTCTGGACAGCGGATCCTTCGGGGGCGTCACGGCGGGTGCTGTGGCCGGTGCCCTGGCTGCTGCGGCACCCGACGGCGCCGGAACCGCGCTGCCGACAGGCGGCGCTGTGTCAGCAGCCGGGGCGCTGGCATTCGCCGGTGTCTCGTCCGGGTCGGCGGGGACAAAGCCGATTTCCGACAGTTCCTCGGCCGAGCGCGTCCACCAGCCCTTGGTTTCCATGCACTGCGTGAAGGCGCTTCGCGCCGAAGTGGTGCCCCGGCAGTCCGCTTCGGCGCGACGGAATTCGTCGCCGCCGGCACCCTGCTTGAAGGAGACACTGGTGCAGCCGCCAAGCGCTGCGATCAGTACGGCGTTGAACAGAAGAACGGGTGTGCTGCGCATGACTGACGATCCGGTTGTGATGACCCGGATCGTCTAGCAAGAAGTGCTCCGAGGCTGTCCGCCCGCTCAAACCAGCGCGCGCAGGGCCTCCACCAGCGCCGCGCACTGCGGATCGGTACCGACCGTGATGCGCAGGAATTGCTCGATGCGTGGCTGCCGGAAGTGGCGGACCAGGATGCGCCGGTCGCGCAGGGCGCTCGCCAGCGTCGCCGCGTCGTGGTCCGGATGGCGGGCGAACACGAAATTGGCCGCCGACGGCAGGACTTCGAAGCCGAGTGCCCGCATGTCGGCACTCAGCCGGTCGCGGCTCGTGATGACGCGCTGGCGCGTGTGGTCGAACCATGCGCGGTCCTGCATCGCCGCAGTGGCACCGACCAGTGCCAGCCGGTCGAGCGGGTAGGAATTGAAACTGTCCTTCACCCGGGTCAGTCCCTCGATCAATGCCGGCTGGCCGATCGCGTAGCCGACACGCAGGCCGGCCAGCGAGCGCGATTTCGACAGGGTCTGCGTGACCAGTACGTTCGGATGGTCGGCGGTCAGGGCTACGGCCGATTCGCCGCCGAAATCGATGTAGGCCTCATCGATCACGACCGGACTGTCCGGCAGGGCTGACGCCAGACGTGCAATGTCGGCGAGCGGCAGCACGCGGCCGGTGGGTGCGTTCGGATTGGGGAAGATGACAGCGCCGGGCGCGCGCTCGATGAAGTCGTCGACGCGGATCGCGAACTGTCCGTCCAGCGGCACGCAGGCGTGTTCGATGCCATAGAGCCTGCAATAGACGGGGTAAAAGCTGTACGTGATGTCGGGGAACAGCAGCGGCCGTTCGTGCTTCAGAAGGCCGATGAAAGTGTGCGCGAGCACCTCGTCCGAACTGTTGCCGACGAACACGCGGGAGCTGGCGATGCCGAAATGGTCGGCGATCGCCTCGCGCAGGATCTGACCGGTCGGCTCCGGGTAGAGCTTCAGGCGGTCGCCGTCACTGCCCAGTTCCGCCTGCATCGCCGCGACGGCGCGGGGGCTGGGCGGATACGGGTTCTCGTTGGTGTTGAGCTTGATCAGCCCCTCGATCTTCGGTTGCTCGCCCGGTGTGTAGGGCGCGAGGGTATGAACGACGGGACTCCAGAACTTGCTCATGACGATAGCCGGTGTGACGGGGACGGAAGTTGTGTGCCGCGTGCGTGCGGCATGCGCGGGCAGGAATGACCGGTGGCGAGTCGATGTTATCATCCCGCCATCCCTGTTCCGGCAGCTGTCCGGAACGATTCACCGACAGCGATTCCTTCATTCATGCGGCAAGCCGAAATTACGCGCAACACGCTGGAAACCCAGATCCGCGTGCGCATCGATCTCGATGGCACCGGTCAGGGCAAGCTCGATACCGGTGTGCCCTTTCTCGACCACATGCTCGACCAGATCGTCCGCCATGGTCTGATCGATCTCGAAGTCGTGGCCAAGGGCGACCTGCACATCGACGCGCATCACACGGTGGAAGATGTCGGCATCACGCTGGGTCAGGCGTTCGCGCAGGCGCTCGGCGACAAGAAGGGGCTGCGTCGCTACGGACATGCCTATGTGCCGCTGGACGAGGCCCTGTCGCGCGTCGTGGTCGACCTGTCGGGGCGACCAGGCCTGGAATACAACATCGAATACACGCGTGCGCGCATCGGTGATTTTGATGTCGACCTGGTGCGCGAGTTCTTCCAGGGCTTCGTCAATCACGCCCTCGTCACGCTGCATATCGACAATCTGCGCGGCATCAATGCCCACCATCAGTGCGAGACGGTGTTCAAGGCGTTTGCGCGTGCGCTCCGTGCCGCCAGCGAGCGCGACGAACGCGCTGCCGGGCAGATGCCATCGACCAAGGGTTCTCTCTGAGCGGCCGCAGAGTTTTTCGCGCCGACTTCAAGTTTTCAGTTCATGACTCGCGTTGCCATCATCGATTACGGCATGGGCAATCTGCGTTCGGTCGCCAAGGCGATCGAACACGTTGCGCCTGACGCCGAGGTCATCGTCAGCAGCGATGCCGCTGCCGTCGCCGGTGCCGACCGTGTGGTGTTCCCCGGTCAGGGGGCCATGCCCGACTGCATGCGCGAACTCGATGCCCGCGGCCTGCGTATGGCCGTGCTCGACGCCGCAGCCAGCAAGCCCTTCCTTGGCATCTGCATCGGCCTGCAGATGCTGTTCCAGCACAGCCAGGAGGGCGACGTGCCGGGGTTGGGCGTGCTCGACGGTGATGTCAGGCGCTTCGCCGATCCGGTCGATCCGGTGAGCGGCGTGCGTCTGAAGGTGCCGCACATGGGCTGGAATGGCGTGACGCAGACCCGTCAGCATCCGCTGTGGCAAGGTATCGACGACGATGAACGTTTCTACTTCGTTCACAGTTACTATGTGCAGCCACAGGATCCGGCGCTGACCGCCGGCCGGACGACCTACGGTGCGCCCTTTACCAGCGCGATAGCGCGAGATAATATTTTTGCAGTGCAGTTTCACCCCGAGAAGAGCGCGCATGCCGGACTGCGCCTGCTGCAGAACTTCATCGGCTGGACGCCCTGACACAACTGCCGGACGATGCCGTCAGGCAGCACTCCGGTCAAATCCCCACTCCTTTCCCCGACACGACTGATTTCCCGCCATGCTGCTGATTCCCGCCATCGACCTCAAGGACGGCCACTGCGTACGCCTGAAACAGGGTGATATGGATATGGTGACCGTATTCTCGGAAGACCCGGCCGCCATGGCCCGGCACTGGCTGGATGCCGGCGCGCGCCGGCTGCATCTGGTCGACCTGAACGGCGCCGTGGCTGGCAAGCCGAAGAACGAGGCAGCGATCAAGGCCATTGTGCGCGAACTGGGCGATGAAATCCCGATTCAGCTCGGTGGCGGCATCCGCGATCTGGACACGATAGAGCGCTACCTCGATGACGGCATCAGCTACGTCATCATCGGGACGGCGGCGGTCAAGAGCCCGGGCTTCGTGCATGACGCCTGTGGTGCATTTCCCGGCCACATCATCGTTGGTCTGGATGCCAAGGACGGCAAGGTGGCCGTGGATGGCTGGTCCAAGATGACCGGTCACGACGTCATCGATCTGGCGAAGAAGTTCGAGGATCAGGGCGTCGAGGCGGTGGTGTACACCGACATCGGCCGCGACGGCATGCTCAGCGGTGTCAATATCGAGGCGACCGTGAAGCTGGCGCAGGCGCTGCGCATTCCGGTCATCGCGTCGGGTGGCGTCACCAACATCGACGACATCCGGGCGCTGTGCGCTGTCGAGGACGAGGGCGTGATGGGGGCGATCACCGGCCGAGCCATCTACGAAGGCACGCTGGATTTCGCCAAGGCCCAGGCAGAAGCCGACCGCCTGAACGGCGAAGGCTGAATTCTTTCCTGTCGCGCGAGGCGCGGACTAACCCCATGCTAGCCAAGCGCATCATTCCCTGTCTGGACGTCAACGCCGGCCGCGTGGTCAAGGGCGTGAATTTTCTGTCGCTGAAGGATGCCGGCGACCCGGTCGAGATCGCACGTCGCTATGACGAGCAGGGGGCCGACGAGCTGACCTTTCTCGACATCACCGCCAGTTCCGACGCGCGCGACATCATCCTGCACGTGGTGGAGCAGGTGGCGGAGCAGGTGTTCATTCCGCTGACCGTCGGTGGCGGCGTGCGTGCGGTCGAGGATGTGCGTCGCCTGCTCAACGCCGGCGCCGACAAGGTCAGCATGAATACTGCCGCTATCAAGGATCCGGAACTGGTCGCTCGTGCGTCCGGCAAGGTCGGTTCGCAGTGCATTGTGGTCGCCATCGACGCCAAGCGCGTCGAGGATCGCGATGGCCGCCCGCGCTGGGAGGTGTTCACGCACGG
>DATCUL010000097.1:0-1808 GCA_036567405.1 Methyloversatilis sp.
GCCATGCGCGCTGGCGTGACAAGCTGGCATAGTCGCGCCTTCAGATTCCGGACCTGCCGAGCCTGCCATGCATCCGCTGTCCCGCCTGTTCGACTACGCCCGCCAGTACCGCCGCGACGTGCGCATCGCGTCGCTGTATTCGGTGCTCAACAAATTCTTCGACGTGCTGCCGGAAATCCTGATCGGTGCCGCGGTCGATGTCGTGGTGAATCAGAAGGCGTCCTTCCTCGCGCGCGCCGGCATCATCGATCCGAAGGCGCAGCTGGTGCTGCTCGCCATCCTCACCGTGCTGATCTGGGTCGGCGAGTCGGCCTTCCAGTACCTCTACGACGTGCGCTGGCGCTCGCTCGCGCAGAACCTGCAGCACGACCTGCGCATGGAGGCCTACCGCCACGTGCAGCGGCTGGACATGGCCTACTTCGAGCGCAACCGCAGCGGCAACCTGCTGGCGGTGCTGAACGAGGACATCAACCAGATGGAGCGCTTCCTGAACGGCGGCGCGAACGACCTGATCCAGGTGTTCACCGGCTCGCTGATGGTGGGCGGCGTGTTCTTCGCGCTGACCAGCCAGCTGGCCTTCCTCGCGCTGGTGCCGGTGCCGCTGATCCTTTACGGCGCCTTCTGGTTCCAGCGCCGGCTGGCGCCGCGCTACACCGCGGTGCGGGAATCGGCCGGTGCGCTGGCGACGCGGCTGAACAACAATCTGCAGGGCATCGCAACGGTGAAGGCCTACGCCGCGGAGGACTTCGAGGCGGAACACATACGCGAGGGGTCCGACGACTACCGCCGGCGCAACGGCGAGGCGATCCGCTGGTCGGCCGCCATCACGCCGGTGATCCGCATGGCCATCCTGGCCGGCTTCACGGTGACGCTGCTGTACGGCGGCTTTCTGGCGCTGAACGGCGACATCGGTGTCGGCAGCTATTCGGTGCTGGTGTATCTGACGCAGCGCCTGCTGTGGCCGCTGACCCGGCTGGCCGAAATGACCGACCTGTACCAGCGCTCCATGTCGTCGATACAGCGCGTGCTCGACCTGCTGCAGACGCCGGTGATCATTTCCTACGAGGGCCGGCCGCTGCCGCGCGCCGGCGTGCGTGGCGAACTGGCCTTCGAGCACGTCACCTTCGCCTACGACGGCACCGGCGCGCGCGCGCTCGACGACATCGACCTGCATGTCGGTGCCGGCCGTACCGTGGCCTTCGTCGGCGGCACCGGCGGCGGCAAGAGCACGCTGATCAAGCTGCTGCTGCGCTTCTACGAGCCGCAGCAGGGCAGGGTCACGCTCGACGGCCAGCCGATCGCGTCGTTCAACCTGCAGGACCTGCGCCGCGCCATCGGCTATGTCGCGCAGGACACCTTCCTGGCCGACGCCTCGGTTGCCGACAACATCGCCTACGGCATGCCGGACACCGCGCGGCCGGACATCGTGCGCGCGGCGCAGTCGGCCGAGGCGCACGACTTCATCATGGCGCTGCCGATGGGCTACGACACCCAGGTCGGCGAGCGCGGCATGAAGCTGTCCGGCGGCCAGCGCCAGCGGCTGGCGCTGGCACGCGCCATTCTGAAGGACCCGCCGATACTGGTGCTGGACGAGGCGACGTCGGCGGTGGACAACGAAACCGAAGCCGCCATCCAGCGCTCGCTGGACCGGCTGGTGGTTGGCCGCACCACATTGATCGTCGCGCACCGGCTGTCGACGGTGCGTCATGCCGACACCATCCACGTCATCGACGGCGGCAAGGTGGTCGAATCCGGTTCGCACGACGAACTGGTGCTGCGCAATGGCAGTTACGCCTCGCTGTGGCGGC
>DATCUL010000098.1:0-3722 GCA_036567405.1 Methyloversatilis sp.
TGGCGCTCGCTGACTGCGAAGCAGCGCGCGCGGCATCTGCTCGACTGGTTCTCGCTGATCCTCGCCAACGCGGACGATCTGGCGCGCCTGATGACCGCCGAAGGCGGCAAGCCGCTGGCCGAGGCGCGCAACGAGGTGCTCTACGGCGCATCCTTCATCGAATGGTTCGCCGGCGAGGCGACGCGCGTCTACGGCGAAAGCGTGCCGTCGCCGGTGCCCGGCAAGCGCCTGCTGACGATCCGGCAGCCGGTCGGCGTCTGCGCCGCGATCACACCATGGAATTTCCCGCTGGCGATGATCACGCGCAAGGTGGCGCCGGCGCTGGCTGCCGGCTGCACCGTGGTGATCAAGCCGTCGGAGGAGACACCGCTGACCGCGCTGGCGCTGGCGGTGCTGGCCGAACAGGCCGGCATTCCGGCGGGCGTACTCAACGTGGTCACCGGTGACCCGGCGCAGATCGGCGGCGAACTCACCGCCAGTCCGGTGGTACGCAAGCTGTCCTTCACCGGTTCGACCCAGGTCGGCCGGCTGCTGATGGCGCAGTGCGCGCCGACCGTCAAGCGGCTGTCGCTGGAACTGGGCGGCAACGCGCCCTTCATCGTGTTTGACGACGCCGACCTGCAGGCGGCCGTCGACGGCGCCATCGCCGCGAAATATCGCAACAGCGGCCAGACCTGCGTCTGCGCCAACCGCTTTCTGGTGCAGTCGGGCGTGTATGAGGAATTCGCAGCGCGGCTGGCCGAAGCGACCACCCGGCTGGTGGTCGGTCCCGGCGACGAACCGGGCGTGACGCAGGGGCCGCTGATCAACGCGGCCGGTCTGGCCAAGGTCGAGTCCCACGTCGCGGATGCGGTCGCCCGGGGGGCACGCGTGCTGTGCGGCGGCGTGCGTGACGTGCGCGGCGGCAACTTCTTCCAGCCGACCGTGCTGGCCGGGGTCACGCGCGACATGAGGGTGGCGGCCGAGGAAACCTTCGGACCGGTGGCGCCGCTGTTCCGCTTCGACACCGAAGACGAAGCCATCGCGCTGGCCAACGACACCGAATCCGGCCTTGCCGGCTATCTCTATACCCGTGACGTCGGCCGCTGCTGGCGTGTCGCCGAAGCGCTGGAATGCGGCATGGTCGGCATCAACACCGGACTCATCTCGAACGAGGTGACGCCGTTCGGCGGCATCAAGCAATCCGGCATCGGGCGCGAAGGATCGAAGCACGGCATCGACGACTATCTCGAGATCAAGTACCTGTGCTTTGACATAGGCACCTGAGCGGCGCGCTGTCCGGCTGCCATGCGGACGGATTCGGCAGTTCCGTCCCGGAACACATCGCACCAAGGCCGCCCCCGGTCGCCATGAGACCTGCGGGAATGTGACACGTCACATTTTCGTCACGTTTTCGTCACGTTCCACCCGTATGTTCAAACGTTTTGCGTCAGCAGCGCATACGTACGGGGATCACATGTCCATCGAGTTTGTAGATGTAAACGATAGCCTTCGCCGCATTTCGATCACCGGCCGGCTTGACGTTCCCGGCACGGATGCCATCTCGACCCGATTCGCGGCATTGTCCGCCAGCAGCCAGCACCGCATCGTCGTTGACCTCACCGGCGTCAGCTTTCTTGCGTCGATGGGCATCCGCGCGCTGGTCGTGAATGCCAAGGCACAGCTGCAGCGCGGCGGACGGCTCGTACTGTTCGTCGGCGACAACGAGGCCGTCACCCGGGTTCTGGAAAGCACCGGCATCGATGCTCTGATTCCGATGTTTCCGGACATGACCGAAGCGGAAAACGCCGCGCTGGCCTGATGTGCCAGGCCACACGGCATCGCTTCGACCGGACCGTCGAGTTCTTTGTCCGGGCCGAAAAAGGCGACATTCGTGCGGCATCCGCCTGGCTTGCCGATATGGGAGAGGCGTGCGGCGTCCCCCGGGCGCATGTGATGCGGCTGGACCAGTGCCTGGACGAGGCGCTCGCCAATGTGATCGCGCATGGCGGCCCTTCCGCGCATGCGGTACCGATCGCGCTCGTACTGGATGTATGCCGGAACGCCGACGGCAACGAAGCCGCGCTGACGGTCAGCGATGCCGGCATTGCATTCGACCCGCTTGCCTCGCCCGTGAAACCCGGTCCCACAAGCCTGCTGGACGCAGTGCCCGGCGGCCTGGGACTGACCATGATGCGCCACTTCGCCGACAGGCTGAGCTATCGCCGCGACGCTGACAGAAACCACCTCACTGTCGTCGTGCGATGGCTCGACGCGGCGGCCCAGACACACCGATGACCGATGAAACGATAAAGCGCGTCCGCTTCAGACGCGGCACGGATCGTCGCCTGACCGCCACTGGCCAGGACATCGCATGCCGGCGCCAGAGCAAGGATCGACGGCAGCATGGCATCGGCTGGGCGGCACTGTTTCGCGGAACCGACGAGGCGGCCGTGGCTGACGCGGTCGGCGACTGCGAGGTGCTCGTGATGCCGCCGGGCGCCCTGCTGCTCAACCCCGGCGAAGCCAACGACAACGTGTTCCTTCTGCTGTCCGGGCAGCTCGGTGCCTTCCTCGACAACAATCTGACCGGCCAGCCAGCCGTATCCATCCTGCCCGGCGAGACGGTAGGCGAAATGTCTGCCATCGACGGCCAGCCGGTCTCGGCGTTCGTGCTGGCGCTGACGGAGGCGCGCGTCCTCCGGCTGCCGCAGGAAGTGTTCTTCCAGCGCCTGAGCGCCATTCCGGGCATCGCCCGCAACCTGTTGTCGGTGCTGTCGGGACGCATGCGGCGCAGCAACGAGGTCATGCTCGAATCGCAACGCAGGCGGATGGAACTGGAATACCTGCAGCAGGAGCTCGACATCGCGCGCCAGCTGCAGGCCAGCATGCTGCCGCTGCACCGCCCCATGTTTCCGGGACGCACCGACATCGAGATCGCGGCGCTGATGGAACCGGCCTCGGCCGTCGGCGGCGACCTGTTCGACGCCTTCTTCGTCGATGACCGCCACCTGTTCTTCTGCATCGGCGACGTGTCGGGACATGGCATTCCCGCCGCGCTGTTCATGGCCCGGGTCATCGGCCTGATGCGCATCACGGCGATGGGCACGCGGGAACCCGACCGGTTGCTGCAGCAGATCAACGATCAGCTGTGCGCCGGCAACGACACGAACATGTTCGTCACGCTGTTGTGCGGATGCCTGAATATGGAAACAGGCAACCTGACTTACTCGAATGGCGGGCATTGCGCCCCCGTGCTCGTGCGCGACGGTCAGGCCTCACTGCTGCCCTTGCCGAAAGGTGCGCTGATCGGCGTGATTCCGGGCGGGCGCTATCTCGCCTGCGAGGTCGTCCTGAACGACGGAGACACACTGATCAGCTTCACCGATGGTGTGACCGAAGCCGAGGCCGCAAACGGAGAGGAATTCGGTCCGGACCGGTTGCTCGAGATTGCCGCGATGCATGGCACCCGTCCGCTGGACGAACTGATCGACGGCATCAGGGTTCGGGTTGCCGAATTTTCCGACAACCAGCCGCTGGCAGACGACTGCACGCTGCTGGCCGTGCGACGGCCTAAAAAGCAGGCACCGACGTCCCCATGAACAGATGCAGCATCCACCGCCTCGCGCCGGAATGCATGGTCCGTTCCGACCGCGCACGCCTGTCCCGCCCTACCTGCAAACGGCGGCCGAGCCTCGGGTCGTCCCGGCGGCCGGGGCGCAAGACCTCGCTTCAAAATGGGG
>DATCUL010000099.1:0-3718 GCA_036567405.1 Methyloversatilis sp.
ACTACCAGCTGCGGCACGCTCGGCTGGACTTCCGACGAATGCGGCTACCGCTACACCGCGCGCGCCCCCGCCTCCGGCCAGCCCTGGCCCGCGATGCCGAACGAATTGCGCCAGCTCGCGCAGGACGCCGCCGCACTGGCCGGCTTTGCCGGCTTCACACCCGACGCCTGCCTGATCAACCGCTACGCCCCCGGCGCGAGACTGACGCTGCACCAGGACCGCAACGAGCGCGACTTCGCCGCACCCATCGTGTCGGTGTCGCTCGGCATTCCGGCGGTATTCCTGTTCGGCGGCATGAAGCGCAGCGATCCGACGCAGAAACTGCGCCTCGCGCACGGCGACGTCGTGGTCTGGGGCGGCCCGGCGCGGCTGCGCTTCCACGGCGTCCTGCCGCTCGCCCATGCCGCCCATCCGCTGACCGGCAACTGCCGGATCAACCTGACCTTCCGCAAGGCGGGGGCGTGAAGTAGCGACGCAACGTCGCAATCCTTCAGTTCCAACTGGGTCAAGGTCAGCAAAGGACCTTCACTTCGGGGTTCACGCGCCTTGCCGGGCTTGGTTCCCGAATTCACACGCTTGAGCAGACGTCTGCGACTCCCACACCCCGACCAGCCAGGGTTGATCCCCCCTCAACCCATCAGCGCCTGCATGATCCTGCGATGCACCGAGCGCGGCGACAGGCGGGTCGAGAAGGCCGACAGCTTGTTGGCGATGCCGGGGACCACGCTGGCGCGGCCGGCGAACAGGGCGCGGACGCCGGTTTCGGCGACCGCGCGCGGCTGCATCATCATCAGTTTCAGCGTGGCGGACACGCGGTGCCCCGAGGTGTCGGCGAAGGCGGTGGCGGTGATGCCGGGCGACAGCACGGTGACGGTGACGCCGGACGGCGCCAGTTCGTCGTGCAGCGCTTCGCCGAAGGCCTGCACGTAGGATTTGGTCGCGGCATAGGCGGCGTATTCCGGCGTCGCCATGTAGCCGAGCAGGCTGCCCACCAGCAGGATGCGTCCATGCCTGCGCGCGGCCATGTCCTGCGCATACAGATGAGTCAGTTCGGTCAGCGCCACGGTATTGAGCTGCAGCATCCGGCTGACGGTGTTGCGGTCGGCGTCGAGAAAATGCCCATGCACGCCGTAGCCGGCGTTGTTGACCAGCAGGTCGACGCGCCGGCCCCCCGCATCGGTGCGCCGCTTGAGTTCGACCGCCGCGCCGGGCACCGCCAGATCGATGCCTTCGATCACCACCTGTATGTCGTGCGCGGTGCGCAGCTCGGCGGCCAGCGTTTCCATGGCGTCGACACCGCGTGCGGCCAGCACCAGATTGATGCGCCGCGCCGCGAGGATGCGCGCGAATTCCACGCCGAGGCCGCTCGATGCGCCGGTGATCAGCGCCCACGATCCACCTGCCGTCCTGTCCATGTCGAAACTCCCTTCGGTCATCAGGCTGCAGCGGCAGCGGCGGCCGGCGGCGTCACGCGGAACCACAGCGAGAACAGCGCCGGCAGGAACAGCAGGGTCAGCAGGGTGCCGACCGCGGTGCCGCCGATCAGCGTGTAGGCCAGCGCACCCCAGAACGACGAGGTGGTCAGCGGAATGAAGGCCAGCACGGCGGCGATGGCGGTCAGCAGCACCGGCCGGGCGCGCTGCACGGTGGCTTCGACCACGGCGTGATAGCGGTCCATGCCGGCGGCGCGATTGACCTCGATCTGGCCGACCAGGATCAGCGTGTTGCGCATCAGGATGCCGGCCAGCCCGATCAGGCCGAGGATGGCGTTGAAGCCGAAGGGCTGGTGGAACAGCATCAGCACCGGCACCGCGCCGACCAAGCCCAGCGGCGCGGTCAGGAACACCATGGTCATCGCCGAGAACGAGCGCACCTGCAGCATGATGACCGTCAGCATCAGCAGCAGCATGGCCGGGAACACCGCCGCCAGTGCGAGATTGGCCTTGGCGCTCTCCTCGACCGAACCGCCGGTGTCGATGCGGTAGCCGGGCGGCAGCTTGGCGCGGATGTCGACCAGCGCGCGCTCGACCTCGGCCGACACTTCCGGCGGCTGCATGTGCTCGGCGATGTCGCCGCGCACCGTGATGGTCGGCCGCCGGTCGCGCCGGTGCAGTACCGGCGCCTCGCTGCGCACTTCGGCGTGCCCGACCTGGGCCAGCGGTATGCGCCGGCCATCGGCCGACATCAGCGACAGCGCGGCCAGGCTGGACGGGTCCGTGCGGTCCCAGCCGGTGGTGCGCACCACCACGCCGACCGAACGGATGTCCTCGCGCACGTCGGTCACCGTCACGCCGTCGAGCAGGAACTGCAGCTGCTGCGCCGCCTCGGCCGGTGACAGCCCGATCTGGCGCAGTCGCGTCGGGTCGAACACGAAGTGCAGCGCCGGCGCGCGGCCGCCCCAGTCCGTATTGACGTCGCGCATGTGCGGGCTGGCGCGCATCGCTGCCTCGACCTCGTCGGCGATGCGGTACAGGCGTTCGTCGTCCGGACCGCTGACGCGGAAGGACACCGGGAAGGCCACCGGCGGACCGAACAGCAGTTGCGTGACGCGCACGCGCGCCTCCGGCGCCAGACCCTCGACCAGACGTTCGCGCAGGCGCAGCTTCAGCGCCTCGCGTTCGTGCGGCCCCGGCGTCTGCACGATGATCTTGGCGAAGGCCGGGTTGGGCAGTTCCTGCCCGAGCGAGAAGAAGAAACGCGGCGCACCCTGGCCGACATAGGAAGTGACGATCTTCGCTTCCGGCTGCGGCCGCAGCCACTGTTCGATCTTTTCCACCGCACGCTCGGTGGCTTCGATGTGGCTGCCCTGCGGCAGGTTGATTTCGACGATCAGCTCCGGCCGCTCGGAGATGGGGAAAAACTGCTTCTTCACCTGCACCATGCCGAACGCCGATGCCAGAAACAGCGCGACCACGATCAGCGCGACCAGGCCCTTGCGGCGCACGCACCACTCCACCAGCCGGCGGAATCGCCGGTAGCGCGGCGTGCTGTAGATGCCGGCGCTGCCGCCCGGCACCGCCTCGATCTGCGGCAGCAGCTTGACCCCCAGATAGGGCGTGAAGATGACCGCGACCAGCCAGGACATGATCAGCGAGAAGCCGACGATCCAGAAGATGTTGCCGGCGTATTCGCCGGCGCTCGATGCGGCGAAGCCGACCGGCATCAGGCCGATGATGGTGACGCCGGTGCCGGACAGCATCGGGGCCGCGGTGACCGACCAGGCGTGGGCCGCGGCCTCGACGCGCGCCATGCCCTCTTCCATCTTCACCACCATCATTTCGATGGCGATGATGGCGTCGTCGACCAGCAGGCCGAGCGACAGGATGAGCGCGCCCAGCGTGATGCGGTCGAATTCGCGGTGCGTGATCAGCATCATCGTGAACACCGCCGCCAGCGTCAGCGGCACCGCCGCCGCCACCACGATGCCCTCGCGCCAGCCGAGCGCGATGAAGCTCACGCCCATCACCACCGCCAGCGCAACGAAGAACTTGAGCATGAATTCGTCGACCGCCTGCGTGATGTTGACCGCCTGGTCGGAAATCTTGGTAAAGCTCAAGCCGAGCGGCAGGTCGCGGCTGATCGCCGCTTCCTCCGCATTGAGCGCGCGCCCGAGGTCCAGACCGTTCCAGCCGGGCTGCATGACGGCGCCGACCAGCAGCGCCGGTTCGCCGTCGTGGCGGATCAGGAAGGTCGCCGGGTCCTCGAAGCCGCGGTGGAT
>DATCUL010000100.1:0-4014 GCA_036567405.1 Methyloversatilis sp.
ATACGCTGCATCTTGTCCGCCAGCGCAAGACCAACAGCGACCGGCATTCCTGCGCCGACGATGGCGTTGCCGCCGAACAGTCGGGTCGCCCGGTCGAACAGGTGCATCGAGCCACCGCGCCCCCTCGAACATCCCTCCTGCCGGCCGTACATCTCGGCCATGATGGCGCTCATCGACAGGCCGCGCACCAGCGCGTGCGCATGCTCTCGATAGGTCGTCACCAGATTGTCCTGGGCCTTCAGCGCATGCAGTGCACCGACGGCGACCGCCTCCTCACCTATATAGAGATGCAAAAAGCCGCGGATCCGGCCGGCACCGTAAAGCTCGGCGGATTTTTCCTCCATGCGACGGACGCGCAGCATGTCCGCGAGCAGCAGGCGCGCGAAATCACGGTTGTAGGGTACCGGCCCGGCCGGTGGTGGCGGCGCGATCATGAGCCTGCTCCTCCTTCCAGCGTACTGACGTCGCCCTCGGGCAGGCCGAGTTCACGCGCCTTGAGCAGCCGGCGCATGATCTTGCCGCTGCGCGTGCGCGGCAGCGCCGCGAGGAAGGCGATCTCCTTGGGAGCCACCGCGGCACCGAGGCGCTTGCGCGCGTGCGCCAGCAAGTCCGTGCGCAAGACTTCGCTTTCGTCGTATCCCAGCCGAAGCGACACGAAAGCCTTCACCCGCTCCCCGACCACCAAGTCCGGCACGCCGATGACACCCGCTTCGGCGACGGCAGGATGCTCCATCAGCGCACTTTCGACTTCAAACGGACCGATCAGGTGGCCGGCCGACTTGATGATGTCATCGACACGGCCGACGAACCAGAAGTAGCCGTCCGCATCCCGCCGGGCCAGATCGCCGGTGAGGTAGAGGTCGCCGACGAAGCACTTCCGGTAACGCGCCTCATTGTCGAGGTAGCCGCGGAACATCGACGGCCAGCCGCGGCGCAGCGCCAGTTCGCCCTCGGCATCCGGCCCCGGAACAACCCGGATTTCACCGGTCGCCTCGTTGCGCCGGACGATGAACGCGTCGACACCGGGCAGCGGACGCCCCATCGAACCGGGCTTGATGTCGAAAGCCGGCGTGTTCGCGATCATGATGCCGCCAGTTTCCGTCTGCCACCAGTTGTCGTGGATCGGCAGCCCGAGCACCTTCTTCCCCCACCACACCGCCTCCGGATTCAGCGGCTCGCCCACGCTGGCGACGAAGCGCAGGCGCGGGAAGCGGTATTTTGCGGCCAGCCCGTCGCCGGCCTTCATCAGCATGCGAATGGCGGTCGGCGCGGTGTACCAGACGCTGACGTCCTGCTGCTGAAGGATGCCGTACCAGCGCTCGGCGTCGAATTCCTCGCGGTCGATGATCGATGTCACGCCGTGCAGCAGCGGCGCGATGACGCCGTACGAGGTACCGGTGACCCAGCCGGGATCGGCGGTACACCAGTAGATGTCGTCCGGATGCAGGTCCAGCGCGTAGCGCCCGGTCGCATGATGCGTGACCGCCGCCGCATGCACGTGGATCGCACCCTTGGGCATGCCGGTCGTGCCGCTGGTGAAATGCAGCAGGGCCATGTCCTCTGGCGAGGTCCGCTCGATGTCGCAGGCGTCACCGGCTTCCTCCATCAAGGTTGCCAGATCGAGCGTGCCCGGCACACTGGTCCGCCCGCCATCCTCGCCGACCAGCAGCACCCGTTCGAGCGTGGGCATGCGCTCGCGCCATTGCGACACCTTGCGCCGATACAGGAGGTCAGTCGTCAGCAAGACCTTGCAGCCGCCCAGATTGACCCGGGTGATGATGGGTTCGGGCCCGAAGGCGGAAAACAGCGGCGACACCACCGCACCGCTCTTCAGTCCTCCGAGCAGCGCCACATAAAGTTCCGGCATGCGGCTGGCGAGCAGGAACAGCCGCTCACCCTTGCACATGCCCAGCCGACGCAGGACATTGGCAAAACGATTGGTCAGACGGGCCAGTTCGGCAAAGCTGATGTCCAGCGATGCGCTGTCCGCGCCTAGAAAGCGGAAGGCGGTCTTGTCGCGCAGCGGGCCGGACGCGTGGCGATCGACGGCTTCCCAGGCGATGTTCAGCCCGCCGCCCGGCAGCCCTTCGAGCGCCCGCGCGGCTTCGTCCCAGCCGAACATCCTGCGCTGCAGATCGTAGTCGTTGAGATTCGGCCTGACCCGCAGATCGGCCGTCGTCTTGCGGATGATGGATGAATTCAGCAAGAGCACACCTCCCCTGATCCACAAGTCCATGCCGGCCGTACCGCAGGCAGCCGCACGAAAACGACCACATCGCGACCACACCGGCAACCGTCCGGCCATCCAGCGTGGTTCGCTGACATCCCGCGCACACCGTCGACGGATGACCGGCCGCTGGGGCCGTTCACACCGTCTTGAGAACGACAGGTGAACGTTTTACCAAAAACATCCTGGCAGGTTTGATCACGCTCAATGACCGAAGCGACGCCGGACAAAATCCACCGCGTCGCGGGCTCCAGGTGAGCCGTAGCGACATCCCTCGCAAACGCCGATCCGGCACCGACCGGCCGCGGATCGACGATCACCCGAAGCCGGGGCCGCGGCCATCGCTCAGAACGCCGGCTGATGAAAAGGCAGCGTCCGGCCCTTCCGGGCACCAGTCCGAAGGACTGGCATGACTGATGCTGTGACGCACCTGCGGCGGCCGAAAGACGGAAATCCCCCCTGGACGACGTTTTCTGCCGCCACCGCGGCAAAGCTTGCCGGCAACACCGCGCGTCCGGTCGGGACGCGCGCCACGTTTTCATCAGGAGATGCCATGTCCACCACGGCAATCAACATCGACAGTACCGTCAATCAGGCCGGACACAGCCATTGGCGCAATACCGTCAAGCAGGGCCACCAGGATTTCGACCAGCTGTTCCAGTCGATCCAGTCCGGCAATATCGCCGGTGCGCAGCAAGCGTATGCGGCACTGGATGCACTGCGGTCAGGAGCGCCGCCAGCAGGCGATGCCACCGCATCCTCAAGGCCCGCCAGTATGGCCACCGGCGAAGGCAATGCCATTGCCGGCATTTCTTCCGACTGGGCGACACTCGGGCAGGCGCTGAAGTCTGAAAGCCTCGATTCGGCAAAAGGTGCGCTGTCCGCCCTGGAACAGGATGCCGCGACCATCACAAAGTCGCGACACGAGCTGGAGAGGCAGAATGCAGAAAGCATTTACGCCTTGATTTCAAGCGTACAGGCCAGCGCCATCAACGGTGCCCCGAACATCCCGACGACCGGGCAGGCACCCGCGGTTCAGGATGACCTGAACGGTCTCGGCAACGCACTCAAGACTGGAGATCCCGTCTCCGCCGAAAAGTTGCTGGCAAAACTGGAACAGGATCTCCTCGCGTCGGCACGGACGCAGACACAGGAACATCACCGCCATCAGCGTGTATCCGGCAATCAGGAATCAGGTTTGCCCATCATGAGCGGCGCAGGCAGTAGCGCGATGCGGACGTTCATGGGGAGCGCCATCCACGCGTAGAGCAAGGCCGCGGATGCGCTGAATCCTCCGGTCGATGCAGGAGGATTCAGCGCCGCTGATCGAATTTCGCGTACGGTGACGTACAAAACAAAAAGGCCAATCCGAAGATTGGCCTATCTGTTTGTTTCTACAACTCTTTGATTGGCGCGCCCGGAGCGATTCGAACGCCCGACCCCTTGGTTCGTAGGCAAGCGGACCGCACTTTTACGACGATTCACCAACATGCACAGAAGCATATAAAACCTTGTGTGTGCGTCGTTTTCTGACAGTTAATGCATTTACGATTACGCATAGTCATGCATGAAAATGCACTGAAATTCTAACCCCGGCATAACCCCGGCGATACAATGCCGAAAACCAAGGGGTCGGGGCGATGGCGCGAAAGTCGATCAACTTCACCAAGGACGCACTGGAAAAGCTGCCCCTGCCGGCCGCTGGTCAGCGCGTCGAGTACTACGACGCGAAGGTGCCGGGGCTGCGCGTGCGCGTGTCATCGACTGGCGCCAAGACCTTCAGTGTC
>DATCUL010000101.1:0-1774 GCA_036567405.1 Methyloversatilis sp.
CGCGCGGGCGCCGCCGTCGTCGGCACGTACCAGCGTGGCCAGCGTTTCGCCGTCCTTCAGCGGTGCCGGCTCCAGCGTCGCCGGATCGATGTCGAAACTGCCGGGCCACAGCGTGCGTGCAGTGAAGGTGCGGTAGGTTGCCGTGCCGCGCAGCGTCAGCGTCTGGTCCTGCAGCCAGGCCACACTGGCGGCATCGAACCATGACATGTTGGAGGCCAGGCGGTCGACCAGCCGGAAGTCCAGCGTCGTGCCGTCGCCGAAGGTCAGCTTCTGTCCGGCCGGGTCGAGCCGGGCGCCGGCAGCGATCTGCGGCGAGCCGAGCCAGACCAGCGGCGGGTGCTGCGCATCCGGCCGCCAGTTCGATGTCTGCGCCCAGGTGCGCACGTCGTCCTGCGCCGCCAGACTGCGCTCGAAGCCGGCGGCGTTGGCGCGCGGTACCGCGATCAGCTCCGATTCGAAGTACCACAGCGCCTGCGGCGGTGCCGCGCAGTCGTCGCAGCGTCCATCGGCGCGGCGGAAGTCGGTCGCAGGATGCAGGCCGAGGCGGCCTTCCGACAGGGCGTCGCGCGGCGCGGCAGACAGCGGGGATGCGAGGATGGGGCTCATGATGAGGCCCAGTGTAAGGATATGGCGCAGTCCGGGCATGGTCGCTGTGTCAGGTGGAGGCGGTGAAGGCGCGTGCGGATTCGAACACGCGCGTATCGAAACGGTGGGCGCCGTCGCGCAGCAGGCGCTTCAGCATGAAGTCGAACAGCAGCGGGTTGTGCCCGCGCACCTGTTCGAGTACCGGTGCCGCGGCCGCGTCGAGCAGGCCGGCGCCGGCCAGCGAGGACGGCGACATCAGCGGCAGGATGCCGGGCAGCGGATAGTCGGAGCCGTAGAGCAGGCGGTCGTGCCAGTCGTCGCGGCGGAGCAGCGTGCGTATCACCTCTTCATCGCGATTGCGCAGCGTGATTGCCGAAATGTCGCCGTACAGGCGGCCACCGCGGCGCGTCTCGCTCATCAGGCGCGAGAACAGTTCGAAACTGGGTCGCTGCGGGCCGTGCGCGCCGGCATCCAGATCGGTGTCGCTGCCCAGCGTCGCACAGTGGGCGACGATCACGGTCACGCCGTGGTCGAGCGCGCGCCGCAGTTTGAGCGGGTTGCCGAATGCCTGGCCACCGACCCCGTGCACCGCCTTTTCCTCTCCGCCGTGGCTGATCAGCGGCAGTCCGAGCCTGGCGGCGGCAGCGTAGAAGCGGTCGCAGCGTGGCGATGCAGGATCGATGCCCATGGCCGGCGGCAGCCACTTGATCGCCCGCGCCCCGTCACGGGCTGCTGCTTCGAGTGCGTCGACGGCGTCCCGGCGATAGGGGTGGACCGAGCACACCCATTCGAAGTGGTCCGGGTTGCTGCGCGCGACGTCGCGTGCGCAGCTGTCCGGTACGTGGAAGGCGGTGTATTCCGGCTGTGCGCGACCCTGTTCGTCATAGCTGCGTTCGAATGCGAAAAGCATCAGTTTGAAGCCGGCGGGCAAGGCTTCGACCAGATTGTGCAGACGGTCGACATAGCTGTCGTCGACGTGGCCGGGATCCCTGTGCGCGCAGCCCGCGTTCAGGTAGAACAGGCGCTGCACATATTCCGCCGGGTGCAGCGGGCTGAGCATGCGGTCCGTCATTTCGATGCCGCGCCCCGAATCGCCGGTGCCGGCCAGATGAACGTGCACGTCGCGCAGCAGCGTGGCGTCGAGTCCGTCGAACGCCCGCGCGACCAGTTCGTGGTTTGCCAGATCCGG
>DATCUL010000102.1:0-3709 GCA_036567405.1 Methyloversatilis sp.
GAGGTGGCGTCGCGGTTTTGGCGGAGGTGCGGTTTTGTAGGAGCGACCCATGGTCGCGATGCGGACGTGGATTGGCGGCTGGTGCGTTTTGACGTTGGGAATCGCGAGCGGGGCTCGCTCCTACAGGAGGCGGCGTCGCGGTTTTGGCGGAGGTGCGGTTTTGTAGGAGCGACCCATGGTCGCGATGCGGACGTGGATCGGCGGCTGGTGCGGTTTTGACGTTGGGAATCGCGAGCAGGGCTCGCTCCTACAGGGGCGTCGCGGAATTCGGTGAGGGCGCGGGTTTCCGTAGGAGCGACCCATGGTCGCGATGCGGCCGTGGATCGACGATGGGCGCGGCTTTGACGTGGGGAATCGCGAGCAGGGCTCGCTCCTACAGGGGGCGGCGTCGCGGTTTTGGCGGAGGTGCGGTTTTGTAGGAGCGACCCGTGGTCGCGATGCGGTCGTGGGTCGGCGGCTGGCGCGGCCTCGCTGTGTCGAATCATTGCCGGGCGACGTTCTCATGCGCGGCGCGCTTCTAAATCGTGCCGGATCGTTTTACATTTACGGCGCCCCGCAGATCACCGTGGTGTCGTGGTTCCGGAAATGCATTGAAACCGATGCCTTTTTTCCGGCCACCCGGTGTTGGTCCGATAATGCATATGTGATCCGCGCAGGGCCCGACGGAGTTCCGGCTTGCTTTCGAACCGCGCTCGCGGTCACAGACGAGAAAGGCGACGATGAACAAGAACAACGCATTGCTGGCTGCGACTTTCCTGGCGTCCATGCTGGCCGGCGGGTCGGCCCGGGCCGGGCTGACGGGCGATACGGTGACGACGAAGCTGATTCTCAACAGCGATCCGGCCATCGAGGTAGTGAGCACGGTAGGCGCCGACGTGGAAGGCCGCTTCTTCGGCAGCCAGATTTTCGACTACAGCGATTTCGGTTTCTCGATCCGCTCAATTCGCAGTTTTTGCGGAATGGGCAACTGCCCTGTGCAGGGCATCGTGAAGCTGCGCCTGGAAGGCCTGAATTTCGGCGAACCGCTGACTGGCGTCACCTTCACCTCGCTGCTGCAGGGCGTGTCGGTCAGTCGCGGCAGCGATTTCGTGCAGTTCTCGTGGGCTGACCAGAGCATCCCGGGGCAGACCTATATCTCGGCGCAGTTCGTCACCGGTGTGCCGGAACTGGAGACACATGCCTTGATGCTGGCTGGCCTGGGTCTGGTAGGGTTTGCCGCCGCACGCCGCAGATGATGACTTTGTGCGGATGAACATGAAGGGCGCTTCGGCGCCTTTTTTTGTGCCTTCGCCGGGCAAAAAAAGAGTGCGGCCCGAAGGCCGCACCCGACGACATTCTCCGACGGCGATCAGTTCGGTGCGACGATCGAGACGCGCGGCTGGGTGGCGAAATTCGGCACCGGCACCGGGCCGCCGTAGGCCTTGAGGTAGGCTTCCAGCGCGTCGATGTCGACCGCACCGCCCAGCAGGTTCGTACCCTGCTTGAACTCGGTGTAGTTGTCGCCACCGGTGGCCATGAAGTTGTTGACCGTCACGCGATAGCTGGCCGACGGATCGACCACGACGCCGTTGATCATGATGCTGTTCGCGTCCACCCAGTTGCAGGCGGTGTTCAGAAGGGTCGTGTTGGCGTTGCTCCAGCCGGCCGGAGGCGTGAAGCTGTAGCTCAGCGTGGCCGACGGCTGCATGATGCGGTTGCCGTTCTGCGTGCCGCAGCCGCGGAACTGCTGCTCGAGCACGTTCTTGATCTGCTGGCCGGTCAGCGTCATGGTCACCAGGCTGTTACCGAAGGGCTGTACGGTGAAGGCTTCGCCATAGGTCACATTGCCGTCGCCTTCGTTGGCGCTGCTCTGCGGGTAGGTGAAGCCGGGGTTGCGCACGCCGCCCGGGTTCATGAAGGCAACGACGGCATCACCGAAGCCGGGCTTGCTGGTGGCGGCAAGCTGCGAGTCGGCGATGACGAAGCCGGCCGGCTGGCGGCCGACAGCGTCGGCCGTGTTCGGCAGCGCACCCTGGATCGAGCCGATGACGCGGTTGGCCAGCGGCGTGGTGATCGTTTCGTACTTGGCGACCAGATTGTTCAGTGTGGCATTCGGCGTGATGGCGGCGTTGTTGCGGAACACGATGGTGTTCCACGGCGCCACGGCAACGGCGTCGCGCGTGGTGCGGTCGACGGTGACATCGACTTCGGTCACGACGCGGCCGAAGGCCAGTGCGCTGGTGACCGGCACCAGCTTGCCGGTCCTGGTCGGCAGGCGGCAGTTGTAGACATTGTGCGTGTGGCCGGAGATGACCAGATCGACCGCCGGATCGAGGCGCTGCACGATGTCGACGATGTCGCCGGTGAAGCCGACGCAGTTGTTGTAGCCGGCGATCGACGATGGCGCGAGGCCCTGGCTGCCGCCCTGGTGGATGGACACCACGATCACTTCGGCGCCCTTGTTGCGGATCTGGCGGATCAGCGCGTTGGTGGCATCGGCCTCGTCCTGGAATTCGAGACCTTCGACGCCGCTCGGCGTGACGACGGTCGGCGTGCCCTTGAGCACCAGACCGATGAAGGCGACGCGCGTGCCGTTGATCACCTTGATCTGGTAGGACGGGAACAGCGTCTGCTGGCCGGCGACGTCGATCACGTTGGCCGACAGGAACTTGAACTTCGCGCCTTCGAACGGGTTCGGCGTGCCGACGATGTCGCCCTGGCAGGTGTGGTCGGCGTCGGTCGGGTGGCAGCCGCCATTCTGCATGCGGGTCAGTTCGCCCTTGCCTTCGTCGAATTCGTGATTGCCCACGGCGTCGAAATCGAGACCGTAGTTCGGGCCGAGGCGGTTCATCGCCTCGATCGTGCCTTCGTCGTGGAACAGCGCAGACACCAGCGGGCTGGCGCCGATCAGGTCGCCGGCCGAAATGATGACGGTGCCGGTCGGGTTCTTCGCACGCATCGCGGCGACATAGCCGGCGAAGTAGTCGATGCCGCCTGCCGGGGTGCCGAACAGGCTGCCGGGCGAGCGCAGCGTGCCGTGGAAGTCGTTGAAGCCGAGAATCTTGATGCGCTGGTAGCGCTTGATGTCATAGGCGGCCGCCCTGGCGCGGATTTCGTCCTTCTGTGCGTCGCTCAGGCTGCCGGCGGAAACGCTGGCGAGCACCGCGTTGACGTGGGCGATCCAGGCGGCCTGGTCGGCGTAGCTGCCTTCTTCGAGGATGAGGTCGTTGAGCGTGCAGTTGCCTGCGCCCGCGCCGTCGACATCGACGTTGGGCACGGTGGTCGGCAGGTGGCCGATGGTGACCGTGGGCTGCGCGTCCGGGACGGCGCAGGTGGCGGCGTGGGCGGAACCGGCGGCGAAGGCGAGGCCGATCAGCGTGGCGATGAGGGTCAGTTTCATGTCTCGTTTCTCCGGAATCAGGCGTGGCGGACGGCGCGGCGACGGGCGATGGCGCCGACCAGGCCGAGGCCGGCCAACAGCATCGCGAACGACTCGGGTTCGGGCACGGCCGTCACCGACAGGTAGCCGAAGCCGCCGCCGAACGGCGACGCGGTGGCCACGCCGGTGACCGCGTAGGTGCCGGCGCCGAGCGCCCAGCTGGCCTTGCTGAAGCGGCTGTCGGCCCACACGGCGGCGGCGTCGAACACCGGGTCTTCGCCGGCGTCCTGTGCAAGCGGAGCCGAGGTCTGCGTCGTGCCGAGCGATGACACGGTGATCGAGAAGCGGTCG
>DATCUL010000103.1:0-1630 GCA_036567405.1 Methyloversatilis sp.
CAGCTTGGTTTCGAAGATGAAGGACTTGGCACTGGATGTGGCGCGTACCGCCAGACGCGGCGCGTCCGTGTCCCACAGGAAAGCCTGCTTCACACCATCGGTGCAGGTAAAGCGGCGGATGCGTTCAGGGGTCAGGCGTTCGCGTTGCACAGCGGTCTCCGGTGGCTACATGAAGGGTCCGTGTAGCCACGGTGTAGCCAAATTCTAGCAATGCGATACAACACCAATCAACCTGAAAATATCAACAACACAAATAAATCAGTATGTTATTTAACCACCATCAACACCAACAAATGCCGATAAATGCCATTTTTCGCGGACTCTTAATCCGTAGGTCGAGTGTTCGAGCCACTCACAACCCACCAGTCATCAAGCAAAAAGCCCGGCCTTCTGGCCGGGCTTTTTGCTTTTCCGGGGCCGGTTACGGAAGGATGGCGGGTATCCTCTGATCCTCATTTTCGCGAAAGGCGCCCGTGTCCACCGCAGCACTCCTGTTATGGATCATCAACGTGGTACTGGATACGGTCGGCCACATCGCCTTCAAGACCGCAGCCATCTCCGAACACGAGACCGAATGGGGGCGCTGGAAGACCATGCTGTCGTCGCCGGTGATGTGGATCGGACTGGGTTCCTTCGTGCTTGAATTCGTTGCGTGGCTGGCACTGCTGTCGCTGATTCCGCTGTCACTGGCGATGCTGATCGGTTCGATCAACGTGGTCGTGGTCATGCTGGCCGGCAAGGTGCTGTTCGGCGAGCGTCTGGATCGCATGCGTGTCGCCGGAATGACCTTCATCACGCTCGGTGTTGCGCTGGCAGGAGGGTTCACGCCATGAGCACGCGCCGCTTCTACGTCATCGGTTTCGGTGCGCTGATGGCCTTCGACACGCTGACTCAGGTGTCCTTCAAGCTCGCCACCACGCACGCCGGCGAATTCGCGATGACGCTCGACTGGCTGCTGGGCATTTTCCACAACTTCTGGATCTTCGGCGCCGTCATCGGCTACGTCGGTTCCTTCATCACCTGGATGACGCTGCTCAAGCACGCACCGGTCGGCCCGGCCTTCGCGGCATCGCATCTGGAAGTGGTCACCGTGCTGATCATTTCGGTGCTGGCCTTCGACGAGAAACTGACGCTGATGCAGATCGTCGGTGGCCTGAGCATCGTGCTGGGCATCATCTGCCTGTCGCTGAGCGAGAAGGAAGAGGCGCATTGAGGGAAATACCGCCAACCGCCGGACTGCCGCTCGAGTGGCGTGACCTGTGGTCGTCGTCCGGCGTATCGCTCGAGACCGGCCTGGCCGACTTTCTGCAGGTACCCGACGCGCAGATCACGTGTTCGGGCACCGCAGCGCAGATCGTCACGCTGACCGCGCTGCAGCGGCAGAGCACACGGCGCAAGGTCATCCTGCCCGGCTTCACCTGCCCGCTGGTTGCGCTGGCAGTACTGCACTGCGGACTGCAGCCGGTGCTGTGCGACCTGCTACCCGGCCATTTCGACCTCGATCCGGATCAACTGGCAGAACTGTGCGACGAGGACACGCTGGCCATCGTGGCGACCCACCTCGGCGGGCGCGTCGCCAATCTGGCGCCGCTGCTCGACATCGCGCGCAGCAGGGGCGCCTGCGTCATCG
>DATCUL010000104.1:0-5027 GCA_036567405.1 Methyloversatilis sp.
AGCCTGCATCTGTGGGCACGTCGGCCGGAGGCGCTCGACCCGTTCCGCGACACCGCTGCCACGCTGCATGCGTCGGCCGCCGATGTGGCGCGCGAAGCCGACGTGGTATTCACCATGGTGGCTGATGCGCCCGACGTGGAAGCGCTGGCGCTTGGTCCGCAGGGCATCGCCGAAGGCGCGGCCGGGCGCAGCGGCCTGATCTTCGTCGACATGAGCACGATCGCGCCCGAGGCGGCGCGTTCGATCGCCGCGCGCCTGGCGGCGGTCGGCGTGGCGATGATCGATGCCCCGGTGTCGGGCGGCGAGGTCGGCGCCATCAACGCCGCACTGACCATCATGGCGGGTGGCGAGCCGGAAGCCTTCGAGCGCGTGCTGCCGCTGTTCCGGCTGATGGGCAGGAACGTCACCCGCGTCGGTGACAGCGGTGCCGGTCAGGTGGCGAAGGCCTGCAACCAGATCATTACCGGCGTCGGCGTGCTGGCGCTCGCCGAGGCCTTCGCCTTCGCCGAAAAGAGCGGTGTCGATGCGGCACGCGTGCGCGAGGCGCTGCTCGGAGGCTTCGCCTACAGCCGCATTCTGGAAAACCATGGTCAGCGCATGCTGGACCGCAATTTCCGGCCCGGCTTCAAGTCGTGGATGCATCAGAAGGATCTGCGCATCGTGATGAACGAGGCGCATCGCATGGGGCTGGCGCTGCCGTCGGCGGCCGCGGCAGCGCAGATGCTCAATGCCATGGTCGGCCAGGGGCTGGGCGAGGAAGATTCGATCGCCATGCTCAAGGTGGTCGAAGGTCTGGGCGGCATCGAAAAATGAAGGTCGGTTTCATCGGCCTGGGCGTCATGGGGCGCGCCATGGCCAGCAACCTGCTTCGCGCCGGACATGAGGTGACGGTATGGGCGCGCCGTGCTGCCTCGATGCAGCCGCTGCTCGAACTCGGTGCGCGGCCGGCGGATTCGCCGGCGGGCTGCGCGCGCGGCGCCGACGCGGTGATGTGCGTGGTGACCGGTGGCGACGACGTGCGCGCCGTCGCGCTGGGGCCGGGTGGCATCATCGAAGGTGCGCAGCCGGGCTGTGTCTTCATCGACCACAGCACCATCGCACCGTCTGCGGCACGCGACATCGCGTGCCAGCTTGCCGGGCGCGGAATCGACATGCTGGATGCACCGGTGTCAGGCGGCGAGCGCGGCGCGATCGAGGCGACGCTGTCCATCATGGCCGGCGGCGATGCGGCGGTGTTCGAACGCATGCGGCCACTGCTGTCGGCGGTCGGACGCACACTGGTGCATGTGGGGCCGAGTGGCGCCGGGCAGGTGACCAAGGCCTGCAACCAGCTGATCCTGTGCGCCTTCATCGAGGCGGCGGCCGAGGCAGCGCGGCTGGCTCAGGCCAATGGCGTGGATTTCGGCTGCGTGCGCGAGGCGATGCTGCACGGTTCGGCCGGTTCGCGCGCGCTGGAACTGTTCGGCGGACGCATGGCGAGTCGCGACTTCGCGGCCGGTGTGCAGGCACGGCTGCATCACAAGGACATGGGCATCGTGCTGGCCGAAGCGGCCGGGCTGGGGCTGGCGATGCCGCTTTCGGCTGCCGTGTGGCAGCAGCTGAATGCGCTGATGGCGCAGGGTGGCGCCATGAAGGACACGTCGGCGCTGCTCACGGTACTCGAGAACCCCGGCTGACCGGTGCCCGGGCACCGCAGGTCATCCTCTCAGTGCCGCTTGCCGGTCAGACAGGGGAAGTCGATGTCAGAGCTGCCCTTGTCGAACAGGTCGGCCAGCAAACGGGCCGAGCCACAGGCCAGCGTCCAGCCCAGCGAGCCGTGGCCGGTGTTGTACCAGAGTCCCTTGATCCGGCTGCGTCCTATCAGCGGAACGTTGCCGGGCGTGCAGGGGCGCAGTCCGGCCCACGGTTCCGCCTTGCTGAAATCGCCGGCGTCCGGGCACAGCGACTGCGCCAGGTTGGTCAGAAGACGCACGCGCTCGGGTTCTATCGTGATCGTCTGACCGCCCAGTTCGGCCATGCCAGCCACCCGCATGGTGTCGCCCAGGCGGGACATCACGATGCGGTGCTCTTCGTCCGTGATGCTGACCTTCGGCGCATTCGGACCGGCCGGGAAGCTGATCGAGTAGCCCTTGATCGGATACAGCGCCGGGCGCGGACCGTACTGTTCGACCAGCTGGCGTGTGTGCGTACCCATCGCGCAGACCACCTGATCGGCGCGCAGCAGACCACGCACACCGCGTTCATCGCGCACCGCGACACCGTGCACCGTACCGTTGTGGATGTCGAGGCCGTCCACCGTCGTGTCGAAGTGGAAGGTCACGCCGACATCGGCGCAGGCCTGCGCCAGCGCCCGGGTGAAACTGCAGGCATCGCCGGTTTCGTCGTTCGGTGCGTGCAGCCCGCCGACGATCGGGTGGCGGCTGGTCGCCAGAGCCGGCTCGATGTCGATGCAGCGCGCCGCATCGCATGCGTCCATCCGGATGCCGTGCGCCTGCAGCGTCCGCGCCCGCGCCTGGGCGCGTTCCAGTTCGCGCTGGCTGGAGAACACGTGAAGGATGCCGCTTTCGGCGTGCTCGTAGTCCAGTTGCAGCGTGCGTCTGAGCATCTGCAGTTCCGCCTGGCTGCTGACAGCCAGCCGCGACAGGATGTCGGTGTTCTTGCGTACGCGTCCTGGCGTGCATTCCCGCAGGAAAGCCGCCATCCAGCGCCACTGACGATGGTTGGCGGTCGGCGAGAAGCGTACCGGCGCGCTCGATTTGCCCATGCCGCGCAGGCCTATCAGCGGCGCCTGCGGCGTGGCCCACGGGCCTGCATGGCTGACGGATATCTGCCCGCCGTTGGCAAAACTGGTCTCCATCGCCGGCAGACTCTGGCGATCGACGACGGAAACGGTGTAGCCGGCCTGACGCAGGTACCAGGCGGAAGTGATGCCGATGACGCCGGCACCCAGAACGAGAATGTGCATGCGGTTCTTGTTTTGGAGGACGCACTCGGGACCGGTTTTTCAGTCCGGGGTTCCCGGTTGGAATCGTTTCCGGCGACTGGAAATTCCACGTTGGCGTGAAATTCTGCGACGCCCTGAATTGTGCTGTGCACGATAATGCATTTTCCGCCAACTAGGAGTTGCATTCAATGTCCCGCATCACCCTGAGCCAGTTCCTGATCCAGCAACAGCGAAACGGCGAGCGCATCAGCGCCGAACTGCGCTTTCTGGTCGAAGTCGTTGCCCGGGCGGTCAAGGCCATCGGCAATGCGGTGGGCAAGGGTGGCCTGACCAATTCCCTCGGCGAGGCCGGGGCGGAGAACGTCCAGGGCGAGGTGCAGAAGAAGCTCGACGTGATCGCCAATGAAATCCTGCTCGAAGCCAACGAGTGGGGCGGTCATCTGGCGGCGATGGCGTCGGAAGAGATGGACCTTCCGCACCAGATCCCGAACCGCTATCCCAAGGGCGAATACCTGCTGCTGTTTGATCCGCTGGACGGCTCATCGAACATCGACGTCAATATTTCGACCGGCACCATCTTTTCGGTGCTGCGCTGCCCCGAATTCGCCAACGGCGGCGCGGCTGCGGTCGATGAGCGCGCCTTCCTGCAACCGGGCTGCCAGCAGCTGGTGGCCGGCTATGCCGTCTATGGATCGGCCACCCAGCTTGTGCTGACGCTGGGCGAAGGCGTGCATGCCTTCACGCTGGATCGCGAGACCGGCAGCTTCGTGATGACTTCGGAAAACATGCGCATTCCGGAAGACACCAAGGAATTCGCGATCAACGCATCGAACGCGCGCTGGTGGGAGGCACCGGTCAAGCGCTACATCGACGAACTGGTCGAAGGCAAGAGCGGCCCGCGCGGCAAGGATTTCAACATGCGCTGGGTCGGTTCCATGGTGGCCGACGTGCATCGCATACTGACCCGCGGCGGCATCTTCCTGTATCCGAAGGACACCAAGGATCCGACCAAGCCGGGCAAGCTGCGCCTGATGTACGAAGCCAATCCGATGGCCATGCTGATCGAGCAGGCAGGCGGCGCGGCGACCACGGGTTATCAGCGCATCCTCGACGTGCAGCCGGAAAAGCTGCACCAGCGCGTGCCGGTCATCCTGGGATCGAAGAACGAAGTCGAGCGCGTGCTCGCCTATCACTCGGCCTGAAGGCGTGCCAGCATGCCGGCCGCCGCGACGCGGCCGCTGGCCATGGCGGCGGTCAGCAGATAGCCGCCGGTCGGCGCTTCCCAGTCGACCATCTCGCCGGCGCAGAACACGCCGGGCAGCGCGTTCAGCATCAGGTGCTCGTCCAGCGCGTCGAAGCGCACACCGCCTGCGGTGCTGATCGCTTCGGCCACTGGACGGGTGGCCAGCAGGCGCAGCGGCAGCGCCTTCAGCGTGGCCGCGACGCGGGCCGGATCGGCCATTGCGGCCTTGTCCAGTACTTCGTACAGCAATCCGGCCCGGGCACCGGACACGCCGAGCCGTCCCGCCAGATGCGATGACATCGAACGCGCGCCCCGCGGGTGGGCAGTTTCGGCCATCACTTTCGCCGGATCGTGCGCCGGCAGCAGGTCGAGCGCGATGTCGGCGTGACCGTCCCGCTCGATCAGCTCGCGCAGCGGCGCCGACAGCGCATAGATCAGGCCGCCTTCCAGACCGTGTGCACTGACGACGCATTCGCCGGTGCGCTCGATCGCTTGCCCGAGGACATCCAGGAATGCGATCCGCACATTCTTGAGCGGGGCGCCGGCATGACGTTCGGCGAAGTACTGGCTCCACGCAACGTCGAAGCCGCAGTTGGCCGCCCTCAGTGGCGAGACGGCAATCCCTCTTGCCTGAAGCGGTCCGGTCCAGCTGCCGTCAGATCCGAGATGCGGCCAGCTTGCGCCGCCGAGTGCCAGCAAGGTGACCTCGGCCCTGACCGTCACATCGCCCTCCGGCGTGGCAAAGCGCAGGTTGTCCCCGTCGTCCCAGCCGGCCCAGCGGTGATGCATGTGAAAGCGGACGCCGCGTGCGCGCAGCCGGGCAAGCCAGGCGCGCAGCAG